>CAZRAI010000019.1:0-9361 GCA_964598115.1 uncultured Candidatus Saccharibacteria bacterium
GATAAATAAAAATCAGGATCAGAAATTACATTCATATAAACATCAACCGCTTTTTTTAATTTTTCATACTCACAGTAAGATTTATCTTTAAAATTTTCTATTTTTTCTCTTAAATTTTTTTCTTCTTTTCCTAAAATTGCCAAAACATCGGCTAAAAGATCCCCGGCTTCCATCACACTTAATTTCCAATTACCAGGACTTTTTGAAAAAAGAAGTTTTTTTATTCTTTTCCATTTTCTTTGTGCCCTTTGAGGAAGCGGAATATAACCTCCTCTGAGAAAATCTTTTAGGTCGTCTAAAATGTAATAATTTAACCATTCAGTGTATTTTAAAACCCAAATTATAATCAAAAAAAACAAAAAAAGAGCGATAAATGATAAAATGTCAATAATTAAAATTATGTTTTGAGCAATTTCCCGCCAATCCATTAATTTTTTATATTAAAGTTTCAAGAATTTTCCCCACCGCAAAAACCTTTCCTTCTTTAAATGATCCTCCGATAATTTGAATTCCAGGAGAAATTTTCTTTCCCCTTGATGAAGGCATTGAGATTCCGCAAAAACCAGAAAGATTTAAAGGGACAGTAAAAATATCGCAAAGATACATCAAAAGAGGGTCATTTATTCTTTCTCCGATTTTGAAAGGTAAAATTGGGGATGTTGGCATTAATAAAAAATCAAATTCTTGCAAAGTTTTTTCAAATTCTTTTCTGATAAAATTTCTTATTTTTTGGGCTTTAAGATAATAATCTTCAAAATATCCTTTTGAAAGAACGAAACTCCCAAGAATAATCCTTCTTTTTACTTCTTTTCCTAAATATTTTCCTCTTGTTTTTGAAATTTCTTCAAAAAAATCTAAACCTGAAAATTTTTTCCCAAAACGTTCTCCATCATACCTAGCTAAATTTGCTGAAGCTTCTGCTGTCATTATAATGTAATAACAAGGTAAAGCGTAGTGAAATGACTCAAAAGATACTTCTTTAATTTGGGCTCCTTCCTTTTTTATTTTCTCTAAAAAGTCATTAAATTTTTTTTTAATTTCCTCATCAACTTCTTTTTCAAAAGCTTCTTTTAAAAAGGCAAACTTTAGACCTTTAAGGGAAAACACTTTTTCTTTTTTGAAAGAAAAATCAACTGTCGTTTCATCCAAAGGATCTTTCCCTGAAATTACCTCAAAAACAAATTCAAGATCCTCAACTGAATTTGCGATTGCTCCAATTTGATCTAAAGAAGAAGCCATTGAAATTAAACCAAATCTTGAAACGGTTCCATAAGTTGGCTTTAGCCCAAAAACATTACAAAAAGAAGATGGTTGACGAATTGAACCTCCGGTATCAGAGGCCAAAGAATAAAGACAAAACTCTTTGGCAACTGCGGTTGCAGAACCACCTGAAGAACCACCTGGAACTTTAGTTTTATCCCAAGGGTTTTTAGTAACAAAAAAACCTGAGTTTTCAGTAGAAGAACCCATCGCAAACTCATCTAAATTGGTTTTGCCCAAAATCACTCCTTTTTTTTCTTTAATCTTTTTAATTACAGTTGCATCATAAGAGGCTGTGTAGTCTTCAAGAATTTTTGATCCTGCAGTGCATTTTTCTCCTTTTATTAAAATATTATCTTTGACTGAAAGGGGTACCCCACAAAGAGGATGAAAATCTCCTTTTAAAATTTCCTTTTCTGCCTCTTTGGCTAATGATAAAGCAAGTTTTTCAGTTAGAAATAAAAAAGAGTGATATTCTTTATCTTCTTTTTTGATTTTTTCTAAAAGATCTTTCAAAAACTCACGTGGTGAAAGTTCTTTTTTTTTATAAAGAAAATGCAAATCTTTAATCCTCATCATAAAACTTTTTTTGTTTTCAAATAATTGTCTTCCCTTTCAGGAAAATTTTTTAAAATTAAATCTTTTTCTTGAAATTCTTTTATCTCATCTTCACGAAATTTTCCACTCAACCAAGGAAGATAAAAATTTTCTTTTTCTTTTATTTCTGCTTTTTTTAAAAGATCAAAGAATTTCAGTATTTTTTGAAAATCATTTTTTAATTTTTCTTTCTCTTTCTTTTCAACTTCTATTTTAGCAAGAGAAAAAATGTCCATATTATTTATTTTAAAGGTTCTTCTTTCTCAGAAGGAACTAAAACTTCACGATATTTTGATATATTTTCAAGTACAACTCCGCAACCACGGCAAACCGCAGTTAAAGGATCTTCAGGAATTCTTACTGGAATTTGAGTGGATTTTTCTAAAAATTCATCCATTTTTTTTAAAAGAGCTCCTCCCCCCACAAGATAAATTCCTCTAGCCATAATATCTGCTAAAAGTTCAGGAGGTGTCTCTTCAATAATATTTTTAACTTCCTTTTTGATTTGATTTAAAGAAGGAAGAATTGCTTCTCTTATCTCATTACTTGAAACCATGACTTCTCTTGGAAGGCCTGTCCCAATATCTCTTCCTCTTAAAGGAGATTCCAGCTTTTCTTCTAAGGGCAGGGCAGATCCAATTTTAATTTTAATATCCTCAGCTGTTCTTTCTCCAATAATAAGTTTCAATTCTTCTTCAGTGTATTTTTTAATGTCTTGATCAAGTTGCATTCCTCCAATTTTAAGAGAAGAGGAAATAACAATTCCTCCTAAAGAAATAATTGCAATTTCTGTTGTTCCTCCTCCAATATCCACAATCATAATTCCTGCTGCTTCTTCAATAGGAAGTTTTATTCCAATCGCAGCCACCATCGGTTCTTCAAGTAAATAAACCTCGCCCGCACCTGCACTTTTTACAGCATCTTTCACTGCTTTTTGTTCAACTTCGGTAATTTGCGAAGGTACTCCAATGACGACTCGAGCCTTTGGCCAAGGGAAAATTCTTCTTCCAAAGATTTTTTCTAAAAAATACCTTATCATTTCTTCTGTAATCTCAAAATCTGAAATTACTCCTCCCATTAAAGGACGAACTGCAACAATATGAGAGGGGGTTTTCCCTACCATTTTTTTTGCTTCTCTCCCCACTGAAAGAACTTTTTTTGTTTTTTTATTTACCGCCACAACTGAAGGTTCATTCACTACAATCCCTTTTCCTTTAAGATAAATTAAAACATTAGCTGTTCCTAAATCAATTCCAATTTCTGGTCTTAACATATTTTTAAAAATTCTTTAATTTTAAATAATTTAGATTTTTTTTCATTTCTTTTTTTAAACTCAATTTTTCCTTCTTTAAGAGTACGTGGGGAAAGAATGAGCCTTTTTGAAATCCCTATAATATCTGCATCGGCAAGTTTTTCTCCAAAACTTTTTTTTCTATCATCTAATAATACACTATATCCCTTCTTTTTTAAAGTTTTATATAAAAAAAATCCTTCTTTTTTAATCTTTTTTTCTTCTTTTTGAGAAAAAAACAAAATTAAATGAAAATCAAAAGGAGAAATTACTTCTGGCCAAACTATTCCTTCATCATCTGATTTTTTTTCAGCAATTGTTTGCATTAGTCGAGAAATCCCAACTCCAAAACATGACATTAAAACCATTTTTTCTTTGCCCTCTTTGTCTTTGAATTTTAAGTCAAAAACTTTTGAGTATTTATCTCCTAAAAAAAAGATATGCCCTACCTCAACTCCACGAAAAAACTGAAGTTTTTTTTTGCAGTAGGGACAAAATTTTTCTTTCACCACTTCTTTGTTTGCAAAAAAATGACATTTTTCACAAAAAAAAATAATATCCTCCCCTATTTCAAGTTCTACCATAAATTCATGAGAAAGTTTTCCTCCAATGGTACCTACATCTGCTTGACAAACTTTTGCATCTAAGTTTAACTTTTCATTAAAAATCTTAAGATAAGAATTTTTTACTTTTTCGTAAAACTCTAAAGCGGATTTCTCATTCTCGTGGAAACTATAAAGATCTTTCATCAAAAATTCTCTCTGGCGTAAAAGTCCTCCTTTAGGACGCATTTCGTTTCTAAATTTTTCTTGGATTTGAAAAAGAGCCAAAGGTAAATCTTTATAAGAAGAAATTCTTTTTTGGGCATGGAGAGTAATTAACTCCTCATGAGTTGGAGCAAGACAAAGTTCTTTTTGGTGACGATCTTCGAGTTTAAAAAGAGGAGGATCAATTTTTTCCCACCGTTCTGTTTTTTGCCACAAAGTTTTTGGATGCAATGCTGGCATAAGAAGTTCTTGGGTTTCCAAATTTAACATCTCTTCTCTAATTAAATTTTCTATTTTCTTTAAAACCAAATATCCAAGAGGTAAAAATGTATAAACTCCACTTGCTACTTCTTCAACAAAATCTCCTTTAAGCAAAAAATAAAGCCCTCGTGAAAGATCTTTTTTTATATTCTTTTTTGTTTTTGAAAAAAGTTGAGACTGCAACATAAATTTATATTTTAGCCAAAAGGTTTTTGATCTCAAAAAGGAGCCCTAAAAGAAAAGAAAAAAGCAAAACATAAGGCAAAAACGAGGGATTTTTTATTTCAAACTCAGGATGCCTTTTTCCTTTTTTGCGGGCTTTTTTGAAAATAAAAACCAAAAAAATATTCTCAATGCTTGAAAATATTCCCCCAATTAAAGAAATTAAAAAAATAAAACTTTTCTTGTTGAAAAGAAAAACAGCCAAAGAAAGAAAGATAACTAAAAAAAGAGCATATTTCTTTTTTAATTTAACATCAAAAACTAAAAGTTCCTCAAAATATCTTCCAATCGCAACATAAGAAGTAGTTGAAGAAAGAATCCCAAAAAGACATCCTAAAAGAACTCCTTTTTTTCCTATTTTTTGGGCTAAAGAAAATAAACTTTCTTCTGAAGTTTCTTTTCCACAAACTCCAATCACGATTAAAGAAAAAATTATGTAAAACAAAAAAGGCAAAAAAGTTCCCCAAAAAATTACTTTTTTAATTTCTTTTTTTTCATCTTTTAAACTTTCAACTACCAAAGGAATACCTGCAGTTCCCAAAAGAGAAAAAAGGAAAACTCCATAAGGAAAAAAAATATTTTCTAAATGAAAACCCCATAAATTAGAGGAATTAAATTTTGGCAAAGAAATAAAAATAAAAGATATTAACAAAACCCCAAAAAAAAGAAGCATAAAAAGTTCAAAATAGGCGATCGGGCGAAATCCTAAAATTAAAATCCCATTTAAAAAGAACCACAAAATTATCAAAGAGATAAAATAACTTTTTCCAAAAAGAAAAGAAAGGAAATTTGCTCCAAAAATCAAATAACAAGAAAAAAGCAAAGGGCAATTTAAAAAGTTTAAAAATAAAAGAAATTTTTTTGCTTTTTTTCCAAGATAAATTTCAGCATAACCTGGAATTCTCACTTTTTGGGGTGTTCTTAAAATAATCTCCCCGAAAAAAAGATGGGAAAATAAGACTAAAATAAAAACCAAAAACAAATAAAAAATAGAAACTAAAGGACCGAACTTTAAAAAAGCATAAGGTAAAGAAAAAACTCCTACTCCAATGATGGTTCCACAAAGAAGGGATATTCCCAAAAGATGAAAAATTCTCATTTCAAAATTTTTTTAGCTTCTCTTTCAAGAGGAAGTTTGCGTAGAAAGTAAAGAATAAAAAATGCTAAAATCGCAGCAGCGAATGATAAAAAGTACCAACCAAAACCAACTGCACAACCCAAGGCTGCCACTAACCACAAAGTGGCTGCAGTTGTTAAACCTTCAATATGATCTCGTCTAAAAATAATCACTCCTGCGCCCAAAAATCCCACTCCAGTAGCAATTCCTGCAATAATTCGCAAAGGATCACTCTCAGGACTTGAACTTTCAATTGAAATAATAGTAAAAAGGCAAGAAGCAATACTTACCAAAGCGAGAGTTCTTACTCCTGCTTCTTTTCCAATCGCCTCTCTTTCAATTCCAATGATTGCTCCTAAAATGCCAGAAAGAATGAGTTGAAAAATATTTTCCAAAATCATCTTTTCTTCTTTTTAACGTATTCTATCAATTTTTCAACTATTTTTTTAGGATCTTTTTCTTCAAAAATAATTTTTGGATGATACCTCCCCATTTTTCTTACTTTTTTTACTAAATATCTTAAATCATTTGAAATGCCGCCGGTCTTTTCTAAAACTCCAATTGGTTTTTGATCCTCAAAAGCAACTGTAAATTCATTTAAAGTTCCCATTCTTCCGCAAATGAAAATAATTGCATCTGCAGAGCGAGTCATCAAAAGGTTTCTTCCTGCGTAGTGAAAGCCAGTATAAACAATCACATCATGATAGTCAGTAGGTAATCTATAAGTTTTTTTATGTTCTTTTTCGGAAGCCGCTGGAGAAAAACCAATTGAAATTCCTCCTGCTTTTTTGCATCCTTTGGCTGCAAAATGAGGAATACCTGTTGTAGCACCGGTAATTAAGATACAGTTGTGTTTTGCAATTTCCTCTCCTACTTTCTCAGCCAAGTTTGGAGCATCAATTGTGCAAGTTCTGATATCTGCTGCTCCCGAAACAGCAATTTTAATAAATTTAGTGTTTTTCATAAAAATGAAAATAAATTTTCCATACTTTTCAAAAAACTTCAAGAGAAAGAGAATCTAAAAAACCTCCCCAAAAAGGTAGTAATTCTCTACGATCGTATGAAATTACTACTTTACTTTTGTTATTTTTTGATTTTAATCAGAATTACATCGCCTTCTTGAAGAATATAATCTTTACCTACAATTTTTAAAAATCCTTTTTTTTGAGCATTTTTCCAAGAACCCGCTTCTTTTAGTCTTTCAAAAGGAATCACCTCAGCCTTGATAAATTTTTCTTTAAAATCAGTATGAATTTTTTCTGCTCCTTCAAGTACAGAAGATCCATTTTTGATAAGATAAGCACGAGTTTCATTTTCATTTCCAGTAAAAAATGTGATTAAATCTAAATGATTTTTTGCTTCTTTAAGCAAAAAAGGAAGTTTTTGTTCTATTCCAAGTTCTTCTTTTTCTTCTAAACTGAGTTTTGAAATTTCGTATTCTTCTTTAAGATTTAAAACTAAAAAAGGAATTTTTTCTTTTTTAAAAAAAGACTCCCAATCTTTTTGATAATTCTTTCCTTGATTTAAAATCACAATTTGAGGAATTTGAGAAAGTAAAGGCAAAAAAGGGTCTTTTTTTTGAGGAATTTCTTCTTTTGAAAGATCCTCCAAAAATTCCTGCAATAGTTTTTCTTCGTTCAAAGCTTCTTTTTTTCCTTTTTTCACATCTTTTTTAATTTTTAAAAGTCTTTTCTCAACAGTCTCAATATCTTTTAAAAAAAGTTCTGTTTTTACAATTTGATAGTCCCGAATTGGATCAATTTTCCCTTCTGGATGAGCAACGTCTTCTCTTTCAAAAGCACGCAAAATATGGAAAAGTAAATCACAATCTCTGACAAAAGATAAAAATTCATTTCCTAAACCTTCACCTTTTGAAGCTCCTCTGACTAAACCTGCAATATCAACTATCTCAAAAAATGCTTCTTTTTTTTCTTTTGAATGAAAAATTTCTTGAAGTTTTTTTACTCTTTCATCTTTCAAAAAACTTACTCCTTTGTTAGGAGAAAGAGTAGAAAAAGGAGTGGGAGAAATTAAAACTTCACTTTGGGTGAACGTCTCAAATAAAGTTGATTTACCTGCATTTGGAAGCCCGATAATTCCTATTTTGGGTGGCATTTATTTTTTCCATCCTCCCATTAAATGAAGATGGAAATGAAAAACAATCTGACCGGCTTTTTTTCCAACATTTAAATGAACTTGATAATTATCTCTGATGCCTTTTTTTTGAGCAAGTTTTTGAGCAATTTTGAAGATTTTTGAAATTAAATGAAAATCTTTGTCTTTAAATTCATTTAAGGAAGGAATATGTTTTTTGGGGACAATCAAGATATGAACAGGTGCTTGAGGATGTATATCTTTGAAAGCAATAATATTTTTATCTTCGTATTCAACCTCTGCAGGAAGTTTTCTTTTTATAATTTGACAAAAAACACAATCTTTTTTCATAAAAGTTTTTTCACTTTTTTAATTAAACCTTTTAAAGGAATGATTTCCTGAACTCCATTTGCCATATTTCTTAAAATTATTTCATTTTTGTTTTTCTCTTCTTCTCCTAAAATTAAAACATAAGGAACTTTTAGCTTATCTGCAATTTTAAGTTGAACTCTTAGTTTTTCTCTTGATAAAGCCTGTAAAACCTTTATTTTCTCTTTCTTAAAAGTTTCAAGAAGATTTAAAGCAAAGGCAGTAGCTTCTTTTCCTAAACTAATTAAAAAAAATTTTGCTTCTTTTTCAAAAATTTCTTTTCTTTTGTGAAAAGCAATCCTCTTTTCTTTTAAAGTATCTGCAATTCTTTCAATTCCTCCTGCCATTCCTACTGCTGGAGTGGAAATACCTCCTATTTTCTCTACCAAATTATCATACCTTCCTCCTGCAATTAAAGCATTTTTCCTGTCGTCTTTTGAAAAAATTTCAAATACAGTTTTTGTATAATAATCAAGCCCTCTTACAAGATATGGATTTTTTTCAAAATTTATTTTCATCTCTTTAAGGTAAAACAAAAATTCATTAAAGTGATCTTCACATTCACTACATAAGAATTCCTCAATTTTTGGCGCAAATTTTTTTATTCTTTGACATTTCTCCTCTTTACAATCAAGCAAACGTAAAGGATTTTTTGTAAATCTTTTTTTGCAATTTTTACAAACTTCTTTAAGATGTTTTTTGTAATATTTCTTAAGTTCTTTTAAATATTCTTTTCGACACTCTTCACACCCAAGAGAATTTACCTCAACTACAACATCTTTTAAAGAAAGATCTTCTAAAATATTCAATGCGATTTGCAAAAGAAGGGCTTCTTCAATAGGAGAAGAAACACCAAAGGATTCAAAATCAAATTGGTGAAATTGACGATATCTTTTCTTTTGAGGTCTCTCATGCCGAAAAAGAGGACCTTTACTGAAAAGGCGAACTGGTTTTGGTCCTTCTTGAAACTTTTCAATAAAAATTCTTGCTAAAGAAGGTGTAAATTCTGGGCGAAGAGCAATTTTATCTTCTCCTTTAATCTTAAAAGTATACATTTGTTTTTCTACGACATCTGTTGTTTCACCTGTAGTTTTCAAAAAAAGATTTTCTTTTTCCAAAAGAGGAGGGCTTATTTTTTTAAAACCATAAAAATTTGCCATATTTTCTGCAGATCTTTCAATAACTTCAAAAATTCTCTGATCTTCTGGCAAAATATCTCTCATTCCAGCAACCCTTTCTATTTTTTTTCTTTTTCTTGGCATTTTTAATAAGAAGGGCTTTTTTCTAATGCCAGACCTTTTTTAAAAGATAATGAAATCCAAGCTTTGCCAAGAATATCTTTTCTTTTTATCGGACCAAAACTTCTTGAATCATAAGAATATC
>CAZRAI010000020.1:0-4343 GCA_964598115.1 uncultured Candidatus Saccharibacteria bacterium
CAGTTGAGCTACGGGGACTTTTAATTTATTTTAATTAATTTGCTTTATTTTTAAACTTAAGTTCCAAATTTTTCAAACTTTTTTCTTTTTCGCTTATCGAAAGATCACTTTTTTTTATCCCTCCCTCTAAAATTCCTAAAACTTCATCATAAGTTTTTTTATCTACAGGATAGGGCGTACCATCTTTTCCTCCATGGCAAAAAGAGTATCGGGCTGGATCTTCAAAGGAAACTTTTTTTCCATAAATTATTTCACCTACAAGACAAAGTGCTCTTATTGTTTTTGGTCCTACTCCTTTAATTTCAACAATTTCTTTAAATGACTGGGGTTCCCTTTCTTTAATAAAATAAAGAGTTTTTCTAAGGCGTCCTAAATCAAATTTTTCTTTAAGAACAGGGTGCCAATGATACTCTACATCGCGAAGTTTCATTTTTATTGTCAAAAAATCTTTTAAAAACTTTTCAGGTTTTTTTAAAATTTCAGGAGAAAAATCTCTTAAAGGTTTTGACTTTTTGGCAACAAGATTTAAAGGTGAAACTTTAATTTGAGAAGCAACTCCAAAATGAGGTTCTTCAAAAAAATCTTTTATTTTAAAGGATAACCAATGATATCTTCGAGCCAAGGATCTTTCGATATTCATTCCTTGTTGAACTACAGCCCAATGACCACTTTTTGTAAAAATTAAATTATGATGATAAAGAGAAAAGCCGTCCTGCAAAAGAGTATTATCAACTTTGGCTGAAATTTTGCTTGCGTAAATTAAATTTTCTGTTATTTTTTCTGAAAAACCTATTTTCCAAACCCAATTTTGAATTTCATCTGGTGTCTTCAAAGAAGTTTTTCCTTTGCCCCCGCAAACAAAAATTCCAATTTCTTTTTCGTATCCTTTCAAGGCTTCTTTAATTGCACCAAGAGTGGTTGTTGTTAAACCCGAAGAGTTCCAATCAAAACCTAAAGCACAACCAAAACTTTGAAACCAAACAGGATGAGAAATTCTCCTTAAAAATTCTTCTGGAGAGTATTTTTCAATGATTTTAAAAATAATGGCGCGTGCCAACCTTTTCATTCTTTCAAAAAGCCAGGGAGGACATTTTCCTATATCTAAAGGAATTGTTGCATATCCTTGACGCATTTTATTTTATTTTATTGTTTGTTTTTAATTATAATAAATAATAATTATTTTGCTTTTTCAAAATCTCTTTTGAAAAAACTTTTTTTATTTGTCCTTCCTTCATGTCTCCGAGATTATTATAAAATTTAAATAAGGAAGAATTAAAAAAAACTTAAATTTACCTTTCTTTTTTGTTCCTTTGCCATAAATAATCCAGATTTTGTTTGCTGCCTATAAAAAAGAATGTTGAAAAATATTTAAGGGCTCCTGAAATTAAAATCACAAAGCTTGGAGACGATATTGGAATGTTTGGCGCTTCTGCTTTTTTTACCCAAAAAGTAGTAATTTTTTACGATCGTAGAAAATTACTACCTTTTTAGAATTGAATTTCTTTGAAGGAAGAAATAACTTTATCTGCTCCTTGGAGGAGCTTTCTTTTGGGCTTAGAAGAGGAAAATCCTATTACTTTCATCCCTGCTTTTTTACCCGCTTCAATTCCCGCTTGACTGTCTTCTATGACAACGCATTCTCGAGGAGAAATTTTAAGTTTTTTTGCTGTATTTAAAAAAATTTCGGGATGGGGTTTTGGTTTTTTAAAATCATAACCTGTAATTATTGCATCAAAAAGATTTTTAATTTTAAGCTTTTCTAAAATGAAATTTGTATTTTTTGAAGAAGAGGCAACTGCAATTTTAATTCCTTTTTTTTTAAGTTTTTTTACAAAGTTTTTAAATCCAGGTAAAAGAGAGGGAGGTTTTTTTTCTAAAAATTCTCGATAATATTTTTGTTTTTTTCCACCCATTTTTTTAATTTTTATTTTTGAAACTTTACCTACTATTTTTTTTATGCCTTCATCTCGCGGAATCCCATCAATTTTTTGATAATCTTTTTTAGAAAATTTCATTCCTTCTTCCTTAAACATTTTTTTCCATGCCTGAAAATGATGCCAGACTGTGTTTGTAGTTACTCCGTCTAAATCAAAAATAAATGCTTTTGGCATAAAAAAAGAATAAAAAAAATAAAAAGAAGGTCCAAAAGAAAGAAAAAGAAAAAAGAAGTTTGTTTTACAATATTTCTTTTATTGTCTCTCTTAAAAAATCTCGGGCAATCGTTTGTCTTGTTTCTGGAATTCGCTGAAAGATAAGAAACATTTCTCGAAGATAAGAGGCTATTAAATATATTTTTCTCATCTCTTCAATGTATTTCTCTGAAAATTCTAATTCAAATAACTTCTCTAAAGCCTTTTCTTCAATTTTTTCCTGAAATCTTTTTAATTCGTTTATTTCTTCTTGAGAAGGAATTTTCTCCTTGAAAATTACACTTGAGACCCATTTAAAAATCCTTGTTGCTTCCTCAACCGGATCACCAAATTCTGTACTCCATTCTAAATCGATTACTTTGTAAAAAATAGGCTTTTCTGAAATTACCAAAACATTGCTTCCTTTTAGATCACCATGGATTAAACTGACAAACGGTGGTTCTCTTTTAAGCTCTTTTTTTACTCTTTTTATTGCTTTTTCAACTACTCCGTGAATTTCCTTTTTACTTTTAAGTCCAATAATTGTTTCTGAAAGCTCTGCTCGATATAAAGAAAGTCCAAGATTTGCTTTCTTTCTATTTTCTTGCCACATAAAAGACGCCTTGTTTATTATATCCTCAAGAATTCTTTCTCCTAATAAAAAGTTCCGACACCCATAAATCGCTTTTCTTAGATCATAAATAAAATCAACTTTCTCAACAATTAAGTTTGAACCATCATTTTGAATTATTAAAGGCATCGGAAAATACTTTGAAATCAAAGGATAATGATAAGCCTCTCTTGTAGAGTTAATCACCACGAGTTCTTTGGTCATTTTTATCTCTCCGCTTTTCATTTCTCATCACTTTTTTCAATTTTCTGAAAATGTTCTTTAACCAAGTCCGGAGGCACAAACTTTTCTTTCAAAGTTTCTGAAAAACTTTTTTTTCTTATTCCTTTTAATTTTTGATCAACTTCTAATACAAAACCCGAATCATTCTGAGAAATTTTTCTTTGAATTTCTTTTGTCAAAATTAAAGAAATTTCTCGATCAATTCTTGAAAGATGTATTCTTAATATATCACCTCCTTGAATAGCACGCGTTTCAAGTCCTTTTTCAGCAAACTCTTGAGCAATCTTTTGAGAAATCTGAGAAGATCTCAATAATGGATTTCCTATCTCATCTCGAAGTATTTTTTCACTTTGAATTTCAGTTTCTGTGAAGTTTTCTGCTACGATAGTAACACTATATTCTTTATTTTTAATTAACTCAAATGTCATTTCTTTACTTTCTGGAAATTCTCCAAGAATTACTGGAAAATTCAAATTTTTTGCAATTCCATAAGCAATCCATCCTTGCCTCCTTCCTAAAACTTCAAGGAAATAATGTCGCCTATGAGCCATGGCTAATTGAAGTATCCCTTGAGCAATTTCTGTTCCTTTCTCAACTGCACTATCGTATCCCAAACAACATTGTACATTTAAATTATTATCAATGGTTGCAGGAACCCCAATCACTGAAAAACCTTGTTCGTGGATATACTTGGCTACTTTTAATGTATCATCTCCTCCAATAATAACAGCCGTTCTGAAGTTTCTTAAATTTTCCAATAATTTCTCTTCTGTTTCTTTTTTTTCTAAAGGGTTAAATCTAGGCGTTCCAAGAACAAAAAGTTCTTTTCCCTGAGCAAAAACAAAATTAGATGAAACTACTCCCTTCCAAGAATTTAAAGGTATTTTTATCTCTGATAAAACTCTGGTTAGTTGCTTTAAAAAGAAATTTTTTGCCTCGCAATAACCTCCGCCAACACAGCAAACAATTTCTGCCGGCATTTTTTCTCTCACCTCCTGATTTTTTCTTACATTATCATACTATATCATACATTATCATATGTCAAGAGATGAAATAAAAAATATTATTAAAAAACTTTAAAGAGTCTCAATTTTTTCAATTAAAAGTTCAGTAAAAGGTTGACGATGTCCTTTCTTTTTGCGATATCTTGTTTTTGGTTTATATTTAAAAACAATTATTTTTTTTGAACGCCCTTGTTTTAAAACTTTTCCCAAAACTTTCGCTCCCTCAACAAGAGGTTTTCCAATTTTTACTCTTCCATCTTTTTCCAAAAACAAAACCTCTTTAAATTCAACTTTCTCTCCTTCTTTTTTTTCAATTTTTTCAATTTTAATTTTTTCCCCTTCTTTAACTAAATATTG
>CAZRAI010000020.1:4443-9268 GCA_964598115.1 uncultured Candidatus Saccharibacteria bacterium
GAAATTTCACCTACAATTCCAATTCTTTTTTGAGAAACTTTAATTTCAGCAGACCTTCCTTTCTCAAAAATTGGAAAATCTTCTTTTATTTCATAATCATCAAAAAAATAATCTGAAATTCCAAAGCACTCAAAAAGTGCCTCCACTATTCCTTTTACCTCTAAAAATTTATCTTTACCTGAAACCATACCTCCAAGTTTCCATTTTTCTGATAAATCATCAAAATAAACTTTTCCTATCTCAAAAATTTTAATTTTAGAGAAAATATTTTCATTTTTCTTTAAAGCCTTTATTAGACTTATTGAAAGAGTATTTCTCAAATATTTTGTCTCTTTGCTTGTTGGATTCAAAACCTCAAGAAGATTCTTTTTCAAAATTTTTGCATCATTTTCTGATAAAAAAGAATAACTTTGAATTTCATCAAAACCCAAGCCTACAAAAAAGTTTTTTGCTTTTTTTTGCCAAAAAAGAATCTCGTTTCTTTTGGGCAAAGATAAAGGCAAAGTGGGCATTTTTGCCTCTATTCTCTCATAACCAAAAATCCTTCCTATCTCTTCTATCAGGTCAACTTCTCTTTCAATGTCTATTCTCCACCAAGGAGTTTCTATTTTGAGAATTTTTTTACTTTTGGATTTTATCTTAAATCCAAGTCTTTTTAAAATTGTCTCTATTTCTTTTTTTGAAAAATCTTTTCCTAAAAGTTTTTCTACATGATCAACATTTAAAAAAATTATCTGAGAAGTCTTCTTTTTTTCTTTAATATCAATTATTCCTTTTTTAATTTTTATTCCTTTTCCAAAAGTCTCTTCAAAAAGATGTAAAATCCTCTTTTGGGCTAAAATTGGTAAATCAAAGGGAATTCCATAAGAAAATCTTTTTGCAGCATCGCTTTCTATTTTGAGTTTTTTTGACGAAAGATAAATATTTTCTCTATCAAAAATAGCTGCTTCAATTAAAACATTTTTGGTTTCTTTTTCAATTTGAGCTCTTTTTCCTCCTTTAATTCCTGCAAGAGCTAAAGGACCTTTTTTGTCGGCAATAAGTAAAACATTCTCATCTAAAAGATATTTTTTATCATCAAGAGTTTCAATTTCCTCTCCTTTTTTTGCTCTTCTGACAATAATTTCCCCTTCAATTTTGTCAAAATCAAAAGCATGCATTGGTTGTCCAAGTTCAATCATTACATAGTTTGTTAAATCAACAACATTGTTAATTGGTTCAATTCCAACTTTTTTAAGATGTCTTTGAAGCCACAAAGGAGATTCTTTAACTTTTACATTTTCAACAAGGGTTAATGTATAGCGAGGGCAAAGTCTTTTTTCTAAAACTTTTGCTTTAACTTTTTTTTCAATTTTTTCGCGATCACAAAAAAATTTTGTTTCCGGGTCTTTGTGGGATAAATTCAAAATTGCAGAAATCTCACGTGCCAGCCCCCAATGGGAGGAAGCATCTGGAAAACGATTTGGTAAAATATCCACCTCAAAAACATCTCCTTCTATCTCTGTCTCAAAAATGTGCATTGTAAGAGCATCTTTTATTTTCTTTTTTGATGGAAAAGGTTTTAAAAATTTCTTTAAAAGATTGGCGTCAAACTTCATAGTTTTTTATAAATTTCTTTTCGATGTCCTACTTTAATTAAATGAATCGTCTCTTCATCTTGAAAAAGAAAAATTACTCTCCATTCTCGTGTTAAACGAAATGAATAAAAACCGGCTAATTTCCCTTTTAACATTTTAGTATGTAACCGAGGATGGAAAGGATTTTTTCTACAAATTTCCAATAAATCTCCTAATTTTTCTTGAAGTTGTGAAGGTAATCTTTTTGCAGATTTCAAAAAATCTCGAGAATAAACAATTTTCACCATCTAAACCTTCTTCAACTCTTCTAAAAATGCCTTTTTGCTTTTGAACTTAAAACAGGGTTTCTTTTTAGCAATCCTCAAAACCTCCTTTACAAATTCTGGATTGTAATCTCCCTCTTTATCCTTTCCCAAAATTCCTATTAAAAAAGATTTTAAAAATTTTATATCTTTTTCTAACTCGTCTATTTTTTGATCTAATTTCTCTTTAATTTTTTGTCTGTACATACAACCATTATATCAAACTTTTTCTTGCCTTAAAAATCTTAAATCGTTTTGATAAAAAAGGCGAATATCTTTAATTCCGTATTTGATCATAGAAAGTCTATCAATCCCAAAACCAAAAGCAAAACCCTGATAAAATTTTGGATTAATTTTGCAAAATAACAAAACTTTCGGATGAACCATTCCTGCCCCGGCTACTTCCAGCCACTCCCCTTCTTTTTTTGAAATATCAATCTCAAAAGAAGGCTCAGTGAAAGGAAAAAAAGAAGGCCTAATTCTTATTTTCACTCTTTTCTTGAAGAAGTTTTCAAAAAATTTTTTAATGATTGCTTTAAAATGCGCAAATGAAGTTTTTTCATCCACCATTAAACCTTCAAGTTGATGAAATTGAATTTCATGGGAAGCATCGGTCCTTTCGTGACGAAAAACTCTTCCCGGAACAACAATCTTTATTGGGGGGCGATTTTTGAGCATATACCGAATTTGAACTGGCGAGGTATGAGTGCGCAAAAGCATTTTACATTTTTTGTGATCAACTTTTCCTTCTTTTTTTAACCAAAGAGTTGACCAAAGATCTCTTGCAGGATGATTTGGAGGAATATTTAGAGCGTCAAAGTTATAAATTTCATTTTCAATTTCTGGTCCTAAAACTATTTCAAAACCAAGCCTTTCAAAAATTTCTTCAATTTCAAATAAGGTTTTTGATAAAGGATGCAGATGCCCAATTTTTGGTTTTTTAGAAGGCAAGGTAACATCAATTTTTTCTTTTTTTAAAAGAGCCCCTTTCAAATCTTTGAGTTTTTTTTCAATTTCTTTTTCTATTTTTTCTTTTAAAAGATTAACTTTTTGCCCAAATTTTTTTCTTTCTTCCAAAGGTAGGTTTTTAATTTCTAAAAAAGCAGATCTAATTTTCCCCTTTTTTCCTAAATATTTTGTCTCTATTTTTTTTAATTCCTCTAAATTTTTTGTTTTTCTTAAATCTTTAAAAAATTCTTTTTCAATGTTTTCAATCATAAAATTATATTTTAAGATTTGTAGAATAAATATCCATAAAAACTAAATTTGTTTTTCTTTTTTGGAAGTAGTTACTCTTCCTCCTTTCCATTGTCCCCGATAAAAATTAACCTCACCCAAAACTCCCAAAAAAACAATATTTGCAATTCTTGTTCCAAGCTCAAGCTCAAAGTTTGCTTTTCCCAAATTTGTCAGTCCAAAAGTGAGCTCTCCAAAATAACCAGGATCAACTTTTGTTGCGCGCAGATAAAGACCACATCTTTGAAGAGTGCTTCGAGGAAAAATAAAACAGCAAAGATAAACTTTTGGAAAATTTTTTTGAATTAAAATTTTTTTTGGAGGTAAATTTACTTTCTCAATTGTTTTTACCAAAAAATAATCTCCAGGTTTGATTAAAATTTTTTTATCTTTTTTAATATCAGCAATTTTTTGAGCAGTTGGAGTTTTTCTTTCTTTTTTTCCAAGAAATCCTTTTCCTTTAATTTTAAAAATTTCTCCCACCCTCAAATCAAAACCAGCTCCTTCTGGCTGAAGTTCTCTTTTATCTAAATTCTCAATAAGATGATATTTCTTATTAAGTTTTAAAATCTTTAAAGGAGAAATAATCATAAAATTTAAATTTTATCAAAAATTCTTGAATTTTTTAAAAATAAAAAAATAACTTTATTTTTCTTTTTCGCAAAGACGAGATTTCTTCTCTTTTAATTTTCCTTTTAAAGTCTCTATTTCTTTTTTAAGTTGAGCGATTTTCCATTCTCTTCCAAGAGCAATTTTTTGAAATTTCTCTAACTCTTCCACTTTGTCTTGGAGTTCTTTTGTCCTTTGTTTAACTTTTTCTTCCAACATTTTATTTAATTCTTCAAGTTCTCTTGTTCTTGCTTTAACTTTGATTTCTAAAACTGTCTTTGCTTCTTCAAGTTCTTTTGTTCGCTCTTTTACCTTCTCTTCAAGAGACTTCATCATCTCTTTCAATTTCTGATTTAACTTTTCAACTTCTTCTTTTTGTTGAGTTTCTTTAATCGTGGAATTGATAAGAAAATAACTTACAAAAAGAGTGACTAAAAAAAGAAGAATCTTTAAAATCCATTGGTAGTTCCAAAATTCAACATCTAAAAATGGGATTAGAGGATAAAGAAAAAAATTTAAAATAAGAAAAGACAAAATTAAACCAACAATAATTTGAGAGCCAATCACTCTTAAATTAAAAAGGCGATATCTTGCAATTGCAATTTCTCCTCCAATTAAAATAAAAATAATTGAGTAATGTCCTATTTTAGAGTATGGATTTTCTTCGTAAAAAAAACGCGGGATAATATTGAAAATAAAACTCATTGATCCGTACATTAAAGCCCCTAAAAGAAACCAAAAAATTTTCTTTTTTTCTTTTTGAGAAAGAGTGAAATATTTTTTCAAAAATGAATAAAGATAAAAAAGTACAAGAAAACCTAAAAATGAAAAGTAAAAAGGAGCCAATTTTCCTTTGTGAGCTCTTACTATTCCTTCTTCATCTATTTTCGGTTTTATAATTAGATCTGTTGTTAAAGCAAAACAAGCAAGAGATAACAATGCAATAATTAAAAAAATCTCAAAAGTAAAATTTCTTTTTTTAGTTCTTTTCGGAAAATAAACTACCAAAAAATAATAAGCAGGCACAAAAAACAAAGCAACAAAAGCATATCCTAATTTTTCAAAAATTATTAAATGAATTCTATGAAAAACAAAAACAGA
>CAZRAI010000021.1:0-1642 GCA_964598115.1 uncultured Candidatus Saccharibacteria bacterium
TTATTTTCCAAAAAATTCTTTAATTTTCTTTTTTGTTTCTTCTTTTTCTTTTTCTAAAAGATAAACATCAAAAAGAATTTTCAAAAGTTCAAGTCTTCCTTTAAGGCTGAGCGAAGGTAAAATTTCAAGATATTCCTTTTTTAATTTCTCATCTTTTATCAAAATATCAATTAAATTTTTTAAGGAAGTATTATTTAAAACTTTCATAAATTTTTATTTAACCTTTTTGTTGAAAACTTTTTTCAACTGACCAAGTAACTAAATTAAAAATATACTCCCAAATTCCCATTTTTCCTTTTTTAGCATATTCAAAAATATCATAAGGACCCTCTCTTAATTTTTGAGAAATTTGTTCTCCTTTTAGGCCTTCAAAAACTTTAAAATGCTCTTTTAAAAGTTCAAACAACTCATCTGAAGGTTTTTTTCTAAATCCTTCAGCCCACTTTCTCATTTCACTTAGTCCACCTTCCTTTAAAGCTTCTTGAGATTCTTGATAAATTGAATCCACCACCTTACCTGCTTCTTTAAATGCTTTTTGAGCATCAACTCCTTTTTCTTCAACATGTTCCTCAAATTTTTCTACTTTTTCTTTTTCTAATTTTTTCAGCCCCTCCTCAAAAATTTTTCTTTCCCAACCATTATAAATCTCATCCAAAATTTCCCCTTTTTTCACTCCCTCTGCAAAATTTCCAAGTTCTTTTCTTACTCTTTCTTGTTCTTCTCTAATTGCAGAAGATATCTCGTTTTCAAAATTATTTCGAAATGTTATTTTATGTTCATTACCTATTTTCAAAATTTCATCCCATTTATAAACCTTATCGCCAACTTTAACTTTTAGCCCTAAAATTCCTTTCTTTTGAATTTGATCAGGAGAAATTTTGAGTTTTTCCTTAAAAAAATCAGCAACTCCTCCAAACCTCATTAAATCATCAGAACTTAACTCTCCTCTTTCAATTTTTCTAAAAGAATCATCTGAAACAAGTCCTATTTCTTTGAGCTTTTTGAAAAGTTCATGATTAGATTGAATGTTTTGGAAAACTGCCGTTTCTCTTTCTTTTTTTATCTCCTCTTCACTTTTTCTTTCAAATTTTTCTAATTTAATATTTTCCCATAAGTTAATCAAAGCGTTTTCACTCACTCCTCTTTTTTGAGCGGTTTCAAAAAGAATTAGTTTCACTTCTGGAGGAAGAGTTTCTCTCTTGGGAGTCGCCTTAATTGTAGCATCTAAATAACTATATTTTTGAAATTCTTTATTTTCTTTTAAATATTTCTCAAATTTCTCATCTCCTCTAAGATAATTCCAAGCTTGGGTTTCGCTTAAACTTTCAATATCATCAATAGAAAATTTTTCTTGAAGTTCTTTGTTTTCTTTTAAAAAATTTTTTGCAATCTCTCCTATTTTTTGCATCAACTCTTCTTCAAAAGCATTTTTAATTTCTTTCCAATTTTCATTTTCTATTCGGAATTCTTTTCTTTTCTCGTTCAAAATTCTCTCAGCAGTAGAAATAGTGCTTTCAAAAATTTCTTTTCGGCGCTCTTCTAACCTTGGAGCTGCGGTTGGAACTTCTTTATTAAGAGGTTGTTCTTGTTGTTCTTGTTGTTCTTGTTGTTCTTGTTGTTCTTGTTGTTCTTGTTGTTCTTG
>CAZRAI010000021.1:1742-9252 GCA_964598115.1 uncultured Candidatus Saccharibacteria bacterium
GTTGTTCTTGTTGTTCTTGTTGTTCTTGTTGTTCTTGTTGTTCTTGTTGTTCTTGAGTTTCATTTTCCTCTTTTCCCTCTCTCTCTACAGGTATCTCCGGACTTTCAAAGCCCGCTTTTATCATAAACATTTTTAATACTTCGCCGACCTTTTAAAAAACCTTTCTTGAATTTCTTTTTCAACTATTATAGTGGGCCTGCCATACCTTTTCAAGGAATATTCTTTTACTTTTTTTGCCCAAGATGAATCTGGCTTAGATGGTGGATAAGTTTTAACATTAAAAGGACGAGAAACTACGCCATCAATTATTAACTTGCAGTAAAAATTAAAATTATCAAGGGAAATTAAATCTTCCACTGAAAAAACAGGCTCAAATTCTTTTTTTAAAAATTCTGCATCCTCTGGACCTACCCTAAAAGAAATAATTGTGCCTACATTTCCAAAAATTGCTTTTTTTATTGGTTCGGGAAGTTGTCCAATAAACTGATGGGCAATAGTTAAAGAAAGTCTATATTTTCTTGCTTCAGCCAAAATAGTGCTAATTGACTGAGTGCAAAAGTTTTGAAACTCATCCATATACAAATAAAAATCTTTTCTTTCTTGTTGAGGAAGTTCAATCCTCGCAAAAGCAGACATCGTAATTTTCCCAGTTAAAATCAAGCCCAAAAGAGCACTGTTTTGCTCGCCAAGTCTTCCTTTGGAAAGATTACACAAAAGAATTTTTCTTTTTTCCATAATTTCTCTAAAATCAAGTCCAGTTTCTTTCTGACCAATGATTGGCCGCATATAATCGTTAGCAATGAAAACATTAAATTTTGAGGTGATGTAGGGAACCATATTTTGCAAAGCTGCCTCTCCTCCTGCTTTTTCTGCTTCTTTTTCCCAAAATTCTTTTACAACAATATTTCTACATTTTGATAAAAGATAACTCCTGAAATCTTTGTCTGATAAAATTTTTGGTACTTCCATTAAAGTAAATTTCTCATAAGGGTCATCCATCAAAAGCAAAAGAGCATTCCTGGCATATTGTTCAAACATCGGTCCTCCAGTCTGGCGAAGATCATAAAGTTTATCAAAAATTTGAATAAGTTCATTTACAATAAAAGTTTTTTGCTCTGGTCTTTTTGGATCATATTCTAAAAAATTCAAACCAATTGCTCGCTCAAGATTTCCTGGATCAAAAAGAACAACATCATCAAGACGTCTTTCCGGAATTTTACCTAAAATATCTTCAATTAAATCTCCATGTGGGTCCAAAACTGCCACTCCATCACCTTTTTCAATATCTTGAGAAATTAAGTTTGAAAGAAAGGAAGATTTTCCTGTTCCTGTCTGCCCAATAATGTAGATATGACGCCTCCTATCGTCTTTTTTAATATAAGCATCAACTTTCTCTCCGCGATATTCAGTGTACCCCAAAAGAAGTCCTTCTTTAGGTAAGTTTGATGGCGGAGGGGCTGATTTTGCTTCTAAAAATTTTAATTTTGGCACTTGCATCCAAGGAGTTGGAAAATGAAAGAGAGAAGTAAGTTCAACTGAAGATAAAATAAAAGCCTGATTTTTATCAAAAAGGCGGAAAGAATATTTTGAAATTAAATCTTTCTCTCTTTTTCCTCTTGCCTCAATGAAATTTAGGGCATTGAGTTTTGGTAAAGAAAAAATTTCAAAAGCATTTACAATTTGCACAAGAACTTTTTTGGCTTTTTCTTTTTCAGGAACTGAAACTACCACTCTTAAATTAACTTCAAAACTATCTTTTTCTGTTTTTTCCTTAATTCCTTTTAAAACTTCTTCTTCTATTACTCGTGCCTCCTTAAATGATTCTTTCTCTTCTGTTTTCCCTGCTCGTAAAAATTCTCCCAAAAAAGAACTTTCACTTAAAGCCTGCTCGAAAGTTTTTCCTTTTTGCATTTTTTCAATTACTTTTCTTGCAGAATAGTGCCAACTCTGGGAAGTATTCCTGATTAAAACTTGAACTGACGCTTCCTCTTCTGAAGAAAGTTTTGTTAGAGCGTGACAGATTGTCATTAAAGGAGGAGTTTCTATTGAAAGAAATGTTCTTAAAGGTAAATAAAAATGTTTTTTTGGTTTAAAATATCCACAAGCAGTAATTTCCTCAGGAGCGAAAATGTTATAATCTTTGGCTTTCTCAATTGAAATTTCAGGGAAAAAAGAAAAAATTTGTTTTTGTAAAAATTCATCATGCTCTTTAGGAAAAGCAGCATAAATTAAAATTTCATCTTTCACTTTAGTAAGTTCAAAACAAACCCAGGGCTGAGTGCCAAAAATTCCTTTTTTTTTAAGACCAGTTAAAGAAGAATAAAAATTTTCCATTTTTGATAGCCATTCTTTTTCTTCTTTTTGCAAATCTTTGGTTTCGGACAATCTTTTGCGAGGGGTTTTTATAAGATATAAATTAAACTTTAAACTTTCCTTCAAAAGATCAACCATATTTTTTATAATTTTAGTAAAATATTTTTTTGAATTCCATGCTTGGTGGGGTGCGCCGAAGTGGTAAGGCAGTGGCCTGGAAAGCCACGGGGGAGAAAATCCCCCTTGTGGGTTCGAGTCCCACTCCCACCGTTTCAAAAACATAAAAACCAAAATGCTTTATTCTATTGAATTTAAGAAAATATACTTTTTATAGGTGTATATATATTAATTAATTTTTTGTTATAATATTTTTATTTTTTGTCCAAAAATGAGTGATATTTTGCAAAGATACGAAAAAAATCCTATTTTAAAGCCTATTCCAGAACATCACTGGGAGTCAAAAATGGTCTTTAATCCAGCAGCAATTTTTAAAGATAACAAAGTTTATTTGGTTTATCGGGCAAGAGGAGAAGATAAAGTAAAAGGAGTTTTAGTTTCAAGATTGGGCTTGGCAATTTTTAAAGATGATGGTGTAACGTTAGAGAAAAGATATGAAAAGCCCATTTATGAACCTCAAGAATGGTATGAAGTAGGAGGATGTGAGGATCCTCGGATTACAAAAATCAAGGATAGATATTATCTTTTATATACTGCTTATCTTGGTCAAAAAAGCCCCCCTCTTTTTGAAGAAGAAAAGACAAATATTGCGATGGCTTCAACTAAAAACTTTTTTAAATGGAGAAGGCATGGATTTTTGCTTCCTGAAGTTTTAGAACCAGAAAAAAATGGTGTTTTGTTTCCTGAAAAAATAAAAGGTTATTATGTTTGTTATTATCGAATAGAACCTCATATTTATGTTGCTTATTCTAAAAGACTAGAAAATCCTTTTTGGCAAGGACATAGAGTGGTTGCTTCTCCAAGAAAAGATTGGTGGGACTCTTGGAAAATTGGAGGAGGAGCACCTCCAATTAAGACTCCACTCGGCTGGCTTTTTATTTATCATGGAGTTGATTATCCCTCTCCTCCCCGAAGAAAAGTTAAAACAGCTTGGGGAACAATTGATTGGAAAAGAAAATACAGACTTGGAATAATGCTTATTGACAAAAATAATCCTGAAAAAATTATTTATCGCTCAGAAAAACCTATTTTAGAACCAAAAAAAGATTATGAAATAAATGGTATGATCCCAAATGTGGTTTTTAGTTGTGGAGCAGTTGTAAAAGATGATAAACTTTTTGTTTATTATGGTGGAGCAGATACAGTGACCTGTGTTGCCTGGTGTTCTTTATCTTTAATTTTAAAAAAAATTCAACAAAAGAAATTATAAAATGAAAAACCTAAAGGGGATTGCTTTGATTACAAGTTATCCTCCGCGGGAGTGTGGAATTGCTCAATTTTCTTCTGATTTAAAAAAAGCTCTAAAAAAGATTAAAAGAAATTTAAAAATTAAAGTTTTTGCAATTAACGAACCAAAAGCTGAAAGAAAATATCCAAAAGAAGTTATTTTCCAAATTTCTCAAGAGAAAAAAAAAGATTATCAAAAAGCAGCTCAGATAATAAATAATGATCCTGAAATTTCAGGAGTTAATTTGCAACATGTTTTTTCTCTTTTTGGAGGAAAGCATGGAAGTTTTGTTCTTGATTTTCTTTCGGCTCTTAAAAAACCGTGTGTAGCTACTTTTCATATGGTCTATCCTAAAGGTAAAAAACCTTCAAAATATGAAATTGTAGAAAAAGATTTTCCTTTGCTTACCGAAAAAATTTGTTTTTTTTCAAAAAAAGTCGTTGTTTTGACCAAAAATTCAAAAAAAATTTTAAAAGAACAATACAAAATTAATCCTCAAAAAATTGCTTTCATTCCTCACGGAGTTTGGAAAATAAAATTAAAGAAAAATCTTTCTTTTAAAAAACGCTTTGTTCCAAAAAGTGAAAAAATCATTTTAACTTTTGGTCTTTTGCGTCCCAAAAAGGGAATTGAATATTTAATCCAAGCAATGCCTTTTTTGCTAAAGAAAAACAAAAATTTTTCTTTGCTTGTTGTAGGGGAAAATCATCCTCAAAGAGACCCAAAATATTTAGATTTTTTAAAAAATATGGCAAAAAAAATTCATCTTTTTAATAAAAAAATATTCTTTGTTGAAAAATTTTTAAGTTTTAAAAAACTTGTTGAGTATATATTAGTTGCTGATGCTTTATGCTTTCCTTATCTTTCAAAAGAGCAGGTTTCTTCAGGAACAATTCTTTTAGGAATGAGTTGTAAAAAATTAATTTTTTCTACTCCTTTTCTTTTTGCCAAAGAGTTTCTTTCTCCAAAAAGAGGGGTTTTTATAAAATACAAAGATCCTCAAGATATTGCAAAAAAAATTCTTTTTTATTTTTCTCACCCAGAAGAAAAAAAAGAAAGAGAATTGAATGCTTTTTTATTCTCAAAAGATTTTTTATGGGAAAAAATTGCTCAAAAATATTTAAAAGTTTTTAAAAAAGCTTTTTAGTACTCTTCTGGAGGAGTTGGTGTTTCTTTTTCTTTTTTCTCAGGCTTTTCTGTAACTGCACACTCGGTTGTAAGAAGCATTCCTGCTGCTGAAACTGCATTTTCCAGTGCACATCTTGTGACTTTAGCCGGATCAATAATTCCTTCTTTCATTAAATCTTCATATTTAAGCTCTTTTGCGTTAAATCCGAAATTTCCTACCTTTTCCTTAACTTTCTGAACCACTACACCATCATCTACTCCTGCGTTTTTGGCAATTTGTCTTAAAGGAGTTTCTAAAACTTTTTCTAAAATTTGAAGCCCGATTTTTTCATCTCCTTTTACTTCAACATTTTTTAAAGCTTTTTGACATCTTAAAAGAGCCACTCCTCCTCCAGGAACAATACCTTCTTCCAAGGCTGCTCTTGTGGCTGCTACTGCATCTTCTATCTTTTGCTGTCTTTGTTTTTGCTCAATTTCTGTTGGTGCTCCTACTTTTATTACCGCCACTCCTCCAGAAAGTTTAGCCAATCTTTCTTGAAGTTTTTCTTTATCAAATTCAGATTCTGTCATTTCAATTTCTTTTTTAATCTGTTCAATCCTGGCTTGAATATCTTTCTTTTTCCCTTTCCCTTCAATAATAGTTGTTTTATCTTTACTAGATACTATCTTTCTTGCTCTTCCAAGTTGGTTTACTTGAACATTCTCAAGTTTTAAACCCACTTCTTCAGAAATTACTTGCCCTCCTGTAAGAATAGCAATGTCTTTTAGCATCTCTTTTCTTCTCTCTCCATAACCAGGTGCTTTTACCGCTAAAGATCTAAAAGTGCCTTTAAGTTTGTTTAAAATTAAAGTTGCCAAAGCCTCTCCTTCTACTTCTTCAGCAATAATCACAAGATCTCTTAATCCTTGAGATGACATTCGTTCAAGTAAAGGTAAAATTTCCTGCAAAGAAGAGATTTTTTTATCAGTAATTAAAATATAAGGATCTTCAATCACTGCTTCCATTCGATCAGGATTGGTAATCATATAAGGAGAAATATATCCTTGATCAAACTCCATTCCTTCAACCAGTTCTGGTTTTTCAAGAACAGCAGTTTTTGATTCTTCAACTGTAACCACGCCATCTTTTCCTACTTCATCAAAAACATCAGCAATAAGTTTTCCCATTTCTTTATCTTCAGCAGAGATTGTCGCCACCTGAGCAAGTTCTTCTTTGGTGTGAATTTTTTTAGCAATTTTTTTAAGTTCTTCCACTACCACTTTTTTCCCTTTCTCAATTCCTGCTTTAAGTTCCAAAGGATTAGCCCCTGCGGCTACATTTTTAAATCCTTCTTTTGCTAAAGCCCAGGCAAGTAAAGTGGCAGTTGTTGTTCCATCTCCTGCGGTATCATTTGTTTTTGAAGCTACTTCCTTTACAATCTCTGCTCCCATATTTTCAAATTTCTCTTCAAATTCAATTTCTTTAGCAATTGTGACTCCATCATTTGTAATCTCAGGGGCTCCAAAACCTTTATCTAAAACCACATTTCTCCCTCTTGGTCCTAAAGTAACAATAACTGCTTTGGCTAATTTTTCCACTCCTTTTAAAAGGGATTTTCTGGCATCTTCTGAATATTTAATTAATTTTGCAGACATTTAAATTCTCCCTGCTCTGAGAACCTCAAAGCAGGGTCTTTTTATTTTTCAATAATGGCTAAAATATCTTCTTCTTTAGCAATTAAATATTCTTTATCATCAATTTTTATTTCATCAGGTCCATATTTTCTAAAAAGAACAATATCTCCTTTTTTCACTGAGACTGGAATCACTTTACCATCTTTTGTTTTCTTCCCTGGACCAACTGCAACTACTTTTCCTTGCTGAGGTTCTTTCTCAGCCGTTTCAGGTAAGACAATACCTGTTTTTGTTTTTTTCTCTTCTTTTATTGGCTCAATCAAAATATGATCAGCAAGTGGTTTAATTTTCATAAGCATAAAGAAATAATCTTTATTAATCATTTAAAATTTTTTGTCAAGACCCCTTTTTTACCTTTCTAAAGAAAGTTCCTGATAAGAAAGGGCTTCAAGTAAAAATTCTCTTTTTATTTTCTCCTCTCCTTCAAGATCTGCAATTGTTCTTGCAACTTTCAAAACTTTATGAAAACTTCGCGGAGACAAAGACAAGGAACGAATACTTTGTTTTAAAAATCTTTCTTCCTCTAAAGGAAGTTTTTCAAAGATAAAAACCAAAAACAACTGAAACTTATCTTTTTAATCAGGGCAAAGATTCACAAGCAACTCCATCCTTGTCTTTATCTAAGCGATGAACATCATATCCCACTTTCTTCATGCAGTAATCATAAACTCTCTGAGCTTCAGATTGTGTCTTAAAGTCTGAACAGTTATAAGCGTTATAAGAACATATTATAGACGGTTGCGTTTGTGTTTTCGTGGGGGTAGAAGATCGTGTTGGGGTAGGCGTTGATTTCTGTGTCTGTGTCTGTGTCTGTGTTTTTGTTTTTGTTTTTGTTTGTACAGTACAATGAGTCCACAAACCTCTTTTGTGTTCTCTCGCTTCTCTTTGAGCTTGTAAGAACCTCTCAGAATATTTAACATCTGGCGGATAGGTCGCAGCATAAGCATATCCGTTTCTCACGAGATAATCGTTCACAAAAATATTCCCAAC
>CAZRAI010000022.1:0-8835 GCA_964598115.1 uncultured Candidatus Saccharibacteria bacterium
CTTCTAAAAGTTCAGGTTTTGTTTTATGCTCAGGGCATAAACCATTTTCAAGTTCCTCTTTTTTGTAAAACTCTTCGCATCCTACGCAGTAAAGACCTTTGTATTTTTTCTTGTAAATATCTTTTTTGCAAAGGTTCCAAAGTTTTTGAGCACCTTTAATATGGCGTTTCTCTGTTGTTCTTATAAAATCATCAAAAGATAAATCTAAAATTTCTTTGAGTTCAAAAAATTTTTGAGAATTTTTATCAACAAGTTCTTTTGGAGAAATTCCCTCTTTTTTGGCAGCTTTTACTGTCTTTAAACTCTGCTCATCCGTGCCGGTTAGAAAATAAACCTCTTTTCCTTTTTTTCTAAAATAGCGCGAAAAAATATCTGCTTGAATTTTCTCAAGAGCATGGCCCAAATGAGGAGGAGCGTTTACATAATCAATGGCTGTGGTTAAAAAAATTCTTTCCATAAATTTATTATAATTTTTCTATTTTAACTTCTATTTTTCCAAATTTATAAATGGAATCTTTTTTTGATAAAAGCCCTTCTTTGGCTCCGTATTTTGAAAGGCAGGAAATAGCGTTCGCTGAAGCAAACTGCAAAGCATAAATCATCAAATCTTTTCCTTGAAGCTTTTTCTTTTTTCCTTTAATCCAGCCGCAAAGAAAGCCTGATCCAAAGGCATCTCCGGCTCCAGTTCGATCAACGATTTTTCCCTCAAGTGCTTTGGCAGAATATAAAAACTTTCTATCAGAACTTAAAACTCCTTCTTTTCCTTTTGTCATCAAAAAAACTCCTTTTGTTTTTTTTAAAATTTTTAAAAAAATTTCTTTTTCTCTTTCGAGAGGCAACCTTGTAAAATATGCACTCTCTTCTTGGTTTAAAAGCAAAATATCAACATTTCTTAAAATTTCATTTATCTCTTTTAAAAGGAGTTGTTCTTTTGAAGGATTTAAAAAAACTTTTGCTTTTCTTTTTTTAGCAATTGAAACTATTTTTTGGGTAAGTTTTTTTGCTTCTCCACAAAGAGGAGCAAAATAGAACCATTCTGCCGGAACGATTTTTTTTAAATCTTTTTCCTGAAGATCATTTGAAGCCCCTCTGAAAGCAAAAATTGTTCTTCCCTCTTTTGTAGATAAAATCACTGAAAAATTTGTTTTCTTTTTTGATTTCCCCCAAAAACTTTTAATTTTTCTTTTTTTTAAATCTTTTATGATTTCCTTTCCAAAAAGATCATCTCCAATTTTGCCCAAAAAAGCCACTTTAAAGCCTTGCTTGGCAAAAGTAGCTGCGCTGTTTGATCCTCCCCCGCCTACCGAAAATTCTACATTTTTTATTCTTATTTTCTCTCCAAGCTCAATATGAACCTCTTCAATATGAGGTCTTTTTGACTTCTCAACTATTAATTTTTCACTTTCTATTAAAACATCCAAAGAAACAGATCCAAAAGTCAAAATATCAAATTTCATATCCTAAAAATTGCATCAGTTCTTTTTCTCTTTGGTTCTCATAGCCCAAAAGATGCAAAAGTCCATCCAAAAAATAAAAACAAAGCATTTTTTTAAAATCTTTTTTTTCTCTTTTAGCAAGTTTTTTAATTCTTGAAGGGCACAAAATTATTTCTCCTAAAAGTTTCTCCTCTTTTTGTGGTTCAATGAATTGAAGTTCTTTTTTGGTCGGCTCTTTGATTTCTCTTTCAAGAAAAAAAAGAACAGAAGTTATTTTATTTTTTCCTCGAAATCTTTTGTTTAAATAACGAATTCTATTTTTCCCTACCAAAACTACATTTAAAGAAAAGTCTCTTTTTTCTTTTAAAAGAGGTTCTTTTTTTTCAAGTTTTTTTAAAATTTCTTTAAAGAAATCTTTTTCAAGATCTATCTGAGAGAGTTTAATAAAGTTGAGTTTCATTTTTTCTGAGAAGTTATTGCTTCTTTTTGTCTTTGAAGGCGCAAAAGAGCTTTTTCTTTTCTGGCTCTTTTGTTTAAAGGTTTTTGATAATGAATCCCTTTTTTCACTTCAATCAAAATACCAGAAAGTCTTACTTTTGTTGAAAAACGCTTCACTAAAGATAAAACACTCTCTCCTGGTTTTCGTCTTACTTCAACCATAATTTTTATTATAAATTTTTGAGCGGGCAACGGGGATCGAACCCGTGCCTCGGCCATGGCAAGGCCGCGGACTACCACTATCCTATGCCCGCCTGTGGGCAGGGAGGGACTCGAACCCTCAACCTCCGCGATGTGAACGCGGCGCTCTAAACCAATTGAGCCACCTGCCCTGTTTTTATTATAACAAAAAATCAACTATGGAGAAGTAGCACTCACACAATCACTGAAATCTAACTTGCAATCATTGGTGCATTTAAGCGTTCCTCCTGCAAAAAGGAAAGTTTCACAACTAACATTTGGAGGGAAAACATCATCTCCAGGTCCTGAACCTTTAGGATCGCATTTTTCTCCAGCATCAATAATTCCATCACCACACTCTGCACAATCAGGGCAGGATTCTGGACTTCCTCCAGAACCGTCAATCTCTTCTCCTGGTTCACACTCTCCATCAAAATCACATTCTTTCAAACCATCACTTCCAGAAGGAGATCCACAATCATTAGTAAGAGAATCTGTATTAAAAGGGTCTAAAAGATTGCAAGCACAATCAGAAGGACAACTTTGAGCATTTTCATATACAAGATAAGGAGCGCCAGGAGTGACTGTATTACATTTGGCGGGAGTTTCTTTTTCACAGGGTTGAACACAACAAACAACACTTTTCCATGTTTTAAAATAAGGTGTTCCTGGTAGAACAATTGCAAAAAAAGTATTTAAAATAAACCAAACTCCTCCACTAATTCCTAATCCTGTAAGAGCGGTTTTGACAAAACCTCTTGCCAAACTAACTCGCGAAGGAGACCCTTGAGAAGTGATAAAAAGAAAACCCCCAATGGTAATTAAAAGCATTACCAAAGAAATTCCAAGTTTCAAAAAAACAAAATCAGTGATTCTTTTTCCAAAAATAAAGAAGTGACAAAAAGTGCATTTTTGAGTTTCATCTACTAAAGTGGTTGGATCATCAATTCTTCTTCCACAAGGAACAAGTCCACCCGCACAACCACACTCTTCATCTCCGCAAATATCCGCAAAACCATCACAATCATTATCTATTCCGTCTTTACAATTTCCTGCGCTGATACTTTCTTCTACTCCAGGATTTATATCTGGATCCAAATCATCACAATCATCACAGCCAACAATTCCTGGTGGAAGATTAGAAGGATCACAAGGACAATTTTCATCAATATATCCATCATCATCAGCATCTGCATAATCTAACCAAAGAACATCTAAAAGAAAATCAGGAATATCATTAGCATCACTATATAAAAAACTTTCTCCGCCAGTGGCTCCACTCACATATTCAAAAGTCCCTTTCGGATAATCGCAATCACAGGAGTTTATTCCATAAACAAAAGCCCCTGTAGAGGTGGCAGTAGATATCGCTTCGTTTACTGCATTTACATCCCCTGCACTTAAAATCACATTTCCAGGATCATCACAACTTGCCCCTCCGCATTCTGCTCCCCCTCCATGAGGACCTCCATCAGCAACAGCAAAAATAAGTTTTGCAGAACCATCAGTCCAAGGGAAATTTTCACTGATCCATTTTACTGCCCAACCCCAACCTTCGCATTTTTTATCATACGTTCTATATGCTGTCCAACCAGTTGGAGGAGAAGTATATCCAGACCAACCAGTACAGGTTGTATCTTCAGTTCCACAAGAAGGACCAATTCCATAAACTTTAAGTTGAGAAATTTTAATCTCATATTTTTCTAAGGTGGATTTAATATCATCAATGTGGCTACAAATACTTCCCCACTCATCAGCCATAGAACCAGAAGTATCTATTCCAAAAACTAAATCTACTTTATCTGCAAGTTTACATCCTTTATTTTCCTTACATTCCCATTTGCAAACATTCTGCTTTGTATATAAAGTTGAATTAAATTTACAGCAGTATTTTCCATTATCAGCAGAAGTGACAATTTTTTCACCGCAAAGACATCTTTCTCCAGGATTTAAATTAATTGGCAAAAGACAAATACCTTTAAATCCATCTATTATCTCTGAACAATCAGGAAGACAACCTGGAACATCAGCACACTCTGGATCATCGCAATCTTTCTTTCCATCGCAGTTATTATCTTTGCCATCAAAACAAATTTCTGGAGCCCCGGGGTAAGCCAAAGGGTTTTCATCATCACAATCACAAACAGTAGCAGGGTCCGATATCCTAGGTCCACATGGAGGATAACCATCATTATCTCTATCACAATCTTCATGATCCTCTAAATCTGTTTTTCCATCACAATCATTGTCATCTCCATCATCACAAATTTCATCAAGCGCACCTAAACAGTCAGGATCATCGCAGTCTTCTTTATCATCACAGTCATCATCTTTACCATTATTACAAATTTCAGGAACCGGAGAACAAGTAGGTGTAGGACTTGCTCCTGGAGAAGGAGCGGGTGTACAAAGACAACAGCAATTATCTTTAAGAGGAGTACAAGTACAAACTTGGGTATTATCCCAAGGAGAACCTTCCCAATAGCACCATAAAATATCATATCGTTTTTGACCTATATCTTTACATATAGTATTACATTTTGAAATTTGAGAAATGTCATCACAAGTATGCCCTTCTTTATCAAAACAATAACCATGATAGGTTTTTCCTGATTTTGTCGCATAACATGTTCCTATTGCAGGCGAGGGGATACCTGAAGGCGTAGGCGAAGGAGAAGGTGTGGGGCTCGCTCCAGGTGAAGGTGAGGCTGTAGGAGTGGGAGAAGGTGATGGAGTAGGAGGCAAAACACACTCTCCATTTTGACATATTTTCCCTTGAGCAGTGCAGTTTTCCCAATATCCGTTCTCTCCAACCCCAGAGGAATCCTGACAAGCATATTCTTTGCCGTTTGCTTCTACACAGAGATTATCATCATCACAAAGATACCACTTTGCATCAGTTGCTGTTTTTTCCTTAGCACATATAACATCGCTTTTAAACACGTACTTATTTGTAAATATAGGACAAGTATAAAAATAATCCTCGGTAGGTGAACAACGACAATCACCATCTGTCTTTTTGAAGCACTTATCCTCATCACATGGGTCCAAAATATCCACTTCCGGACAATCTAAATCTCCGAAGGGGTAGGTGAATAGTTTATAAGCATTACTATCCTCCCAACTGTCATGCTCTTCATAATAACATTTTCCGCAGTCTATCTCAAAGATACAAGAGGGTAGACACACGCCAAATGCACATGCTTCTGTGTAATCAACTTTGCACTGATTATCACAGTCCGAATTATTTTCTAAGCAACAACATACATGATAAGAACCACTTGGAATAAAATCAGAAAGACTTTTTCCAAATGCTTCATGTTCAATTTTAATTCCTTCAGAAACCCATAAAATAGAATTCTCGTCTTCTGTTGCCGCATCCTCCATGTAACGCTCTTCTGTAAGAAGAATGGCACATTCATAAGTTTTTTCATCTACAGTATAGTGATCTCCTGAAACTGCATAATCGCAACATTCTCCACAGTCTGAAATAAGACCAGTCCATACGTATTTCACATCTCCAGTATGTAAAGTCTCACACGCTATGTCGCCTGGGCAACACTCACCGGGAGTAACATTAACTTTTATATACAAGTAATTTCCAGAGGTAACTCCAAATCCAAAATTTATTTTTAAAAAAAATAACCATAAAAAAAAGGAAAAAACAAAAAGCGATGTTTTTTTTCTCATTTTTTTTCTTTTTTGATTAAAATTTTATGCGAAAAATCAAAAATGTCTCTTAAAAATTTATCCCTCATTTGAAATCTATAATCAAATTCTTTTTTAGTTAAATATGCCCAACGAATTTCTTTCCCATAAATTTGTTCAATTTTTTTGATAATTTTTTTGGGAGCGCTTCTCTTTTTCCCGACAATTAAAAGATCAACTGGTGATTTTTCTTCAGAAAGAAACTCACCTGCAACAACTAAAAGATAAAGATTTTGAGACTTAAACATTTTTTTTATTTTCTCAAAAGAGAGAGGTGAAAATTTAAAAAAAATTTTTTTAAATTCATCAAAAAAAGAAAATTCTTTGTTTAAAAAGAAAAAAATCCCTTTATTTTTCCTTTTCTTTTTTAAAAAATGGGCTTTAAACAAAAGGTTAAGTTCTCTTTTTAGAGTGAGAGTTCCAATTCCGGTTTTTTCTTTAATCTCTTTTATTGAAAATTCATTTTTATCATTTAAAAAAAAGAACCTTAAAAGACGAGGGCGAACTTTTGAGGAAAAAAGAATTTCTAAATCTCGCATATTTTTTTATTATAATTAACTTTTTATGCAAATAAAAGAATTTCTTTTTCAAAAAAAAGAAGACAGAAATTCTTTCGTGGAAAGTTTTATTTTTGAGCCTGAGCATTTCAATGAAAAAAACTTAGGCAATCTTATCATTTTGGGAAAGATAAAAAATACTTCTCCTTTTAATTTTTTTCTTTTAAATCGCTTTGGAGGAGAGATAAAAAGAAAATATTATTCCTTTTTTAAAAAAAATCCTCTTTTTGCCCTAAAACAAAGTTCAAAGAAAGCCAAAGATTTTTTAGAAAATTTTGAAGAAAGAAAGATTCCAAGGTTTAATTTAAATATTTTTTTAGGTTCTTTTTTTGAAAAAAAATTTATTTTTACTGGTTTGGGTGAAATTTCTTTTTTTATTAAAAGAGAAAATCAAATTTTGAACTTTTCAAAAAAATTTTCATTTTTTGAACCTTTTAAGAAGTTTGAGGAAATAGAAATTCAACCAAAAGATTTTCTTTTTCTTTCCTGCCCTGGCTTAATCTCTGAAAAAAAGATAAAAAAATACAAAAATTCTCTTTTTTCTTTTTTTAAAAAAGAAAAAAGATTTTTAAAAATAGTTAGCCCTCAGGAAAGTCTTTTGCTTTTGGTTTTTTTAATTTAAGTTATTTTATCTCAACTTCTGCTCCTGTACCTTCAAGTTTCTTTTTAATCTCTTCTGCCTCTTCTTTTTTCATTTTAGATTTTAAAACTTGAGGAGTTTTATCAACAAGTTCTTTTGCTTCTTTAAGCCCTTTTCCAGTAATTTCTTTTACAAGTTTTATGACTGAAATTTTAGAAGGTCCAGCACTTTTCAAAACAACATCAAATTCTTTTTTTTCTTCCCCAGTAGCCTCGCCCGAAGGAGCTGTCCCTGGAGTGACTGCCACTGGTGCTCCTATCATTCCTTTTACTCCAAATCTTTCTTCTAAAATTTTAACCAACTCTGCCAAATCTTTTACTTTCATTTCTTCAATTTCTTTAACAATATTTTTAAACTTTTCTGGAATTTCTTTTTGAACTTCTTCTTTTTTTTCTTCTGGCATTTTTAATTTTTTATTTTTAATTTTTTGGACCTTTTTAAAAACAACTTTATTTTGTTTTTTCAATCTCTTTTAAAGTGCCCACCAACTTTTTAAGGTTTGATCCTAAAACAAAACTTAAACCCCGGAGCGGAAAAGAAACTATCCCAACAAATTTTGCCAAAAGTTCCTCGCGGGAGGGTAAATCTGCAATCTCTTTTAAATCTTGTTTGGTGAAAATTTCATATTTTTCTCCTTCTTTAAGAAAACCACCAATAAAATCTAATTTTTCGCCTTTTTTTGTAGGAAAATTTCTAATTATTTTTGCACACAAAACATCATTATTTCCTACTCCTACCATCACTGGTCCTTTAAACTCTGGAAAATCTATTCCTTTTTCTTTAAAAGCCCGAAAAAGAAGTCTTCTTTTGGTAACAAAAAGTTTTCCCTGAGATTCTTTCTTAAATTTCTTTTTAAGTTCTCTTTGGCGCTCAACAGGAATTTTTTCAAAAAATAAAAATAAAAAAAATGGATATTTATCAATCAGTTCTTTTAACTTTTTAACAACCTCTTTCTTCTCCTCTTTTTGGGATTTTTTTTGCATTTTTACCTCGAGGGGACTTACGGCAAAAACCTGCCCCTTGTCTTTGGCAAACTTTAAAGTAAAATAAAAATTATATTTTTTGTATCTTTTTTGTCAATTTTCATGGAAAAAGATTATCTTCCACACCACTTATCATCCCATTTTCCAAAATCAAAAAAAGAAGAGGAGGAATTTCACTCAAAAAAGGAAATAGGTGTTTGTAAAAAGTGTGGTGCATTTTATTACAAAAAATCTTGGCATAAAAATTTACCCAAAGAGTTTGAAAACAAAAAGAAATACTATACTCTCTGCCCTGCTTGTCGAATGATAAAAGAAAATGTTTTTGAGGGTGAGATAAGAATTTATAATGTGAAAAAAGAAAAAGAACTTCTGAGGGCAATTAAAAATGCAGAAAAACTTTCTCAAAAAAGAGATCCAGAAGATAAAATTGTCAAAATTCAAAAAAGAAAAAATGAAATCATTGTTTGGACAACTGAGAATCAACTTGCAATAAAAATTGCAAAAAAAATTAAAAATTCTTTTAAAGGTGAAATGAAAATTCACTACTCTGACAAAGAGTCCACCGCCCGCGTAGAAATTTATTTATAATTTATATTTATAACTTTAGAAAATGTTAACAAAATTTGAACGATCGTTTAAATTTTGTTAACAAAATAAAAATATAAATCTTTTAAGAAAAATATGTCTTTTTTTCATAAATCACCTTTCCTTCTTTTAGAATTTTTTGAGGAGAGTATTTTTTAAAATCTTTGAGAATTTTATTAATAATTTTTTAGAACTCATTTTAAATTTTCTAAGATTTTTTCAGCGAATTTTTTAGCTGATTGAGGACC
>CAZRAI010000023.1:0-8831 GCA_964598115.1 uncultured Candidatus Saccharibacteria bacterium
CTTTCTTCCATTAAAGTAAGCATTCTTTCTGCTTTAGCTTTGTCTCCAAAAGTAAAAAGATTTCCAATTTTCTCAGCAATTATCTCTAAAAAATAAAAAGGACTATCTGGTGTTAGCCCTGGATCCGAAAGAATCTCATCTTGACCTAAAGATACCCTTACAACCAAAAAAAGAAATATTCCTAAAACAATTCCTAAAATAAAAATTTTTTTAAACATTCATTTTATTATATTCCTTGTCTTACGACCTTTAGTTTTTTTATTTATTAATTTTAATTTATTCCTTTTTTGTCTTAAAGCAAAACTAACTCTTTTTTTAAACATTTCATCTACGATTTTTTATTCTTTTTTTGTCTCTTTTGGTCTTACGATTAGCCAAATAATAATCCCTAAAATTCCAGTTAAAAGATAAACAATGAGCCATAAAATTCCACTTTTTTTTCTTTTTTCTGCATCTTTATAAATCCAGATTGCTAACAAAACATAAACTATAAGAGACAAAACAATGCTCAAAAGAGTTAAAAAACTAAAAAAAATTCCTGGTTCTCCTCTTGCGGGAGTCATAAAAAATAAAGTTCATTCAATCCCAACCTTTCTCGTTTAATATATTTTAACTTTTTTTTAAATCTGAGTAAACTCTTACATCTCTTTGTTATATCCAAGATTAGAATACAAATTTGTCTTTGTCTGAGAGTCTTTGTGTTATTTTCTAATTTCAAAGAATTAAGATTATTCTCCAAATCAAACCAGCAAATAAAAGGCCATAAACTATTGATGATATTGTCAGGACTATTGCTTTTTGAAGCCGAATTCTCTAATAAGCACTCCTAAAGCAATAAAGCATGGAATTCCGATAGTAGCTGCTACACCAAAAGTGTATATCTGAAGGGGAGTTAAAACTGTAGATACCTTGTTCCCAACTACTGATATTAGCATTGCTCCTGTCAGGTCTTTCTGTAAAAAACCAAAAACCAAGGGGATAAGGGTTGCAAGAGGCAATCCTAGCCAGGCAGCAATTGGCGAAAGGGGCTTCAATATGATACTGGTAAGACCCATCATATCTAAAATGCCATAAGTTATTCCTCCCATCACCAACAGGGGCATAACGATATAGACAAAATCCTTCATTCTAACCCAACTTTTAGCCAAAATATTTTTGAGTAAGGGCTTTCTAAAAGGAGGTAATTCCAAAAGTAAGGATTCGCTTTTTATATGAAAAATTTGTTTTACCCCAAGAGCCCAAATCAAACCAGCAATTAATAGAGTGGCAAAAACAGATAAAGATAGTTTGGCTCCTCCATAAAATCCAACTATTCCCATTATTATAGCAATTCTTGAAGAACAAGGTATGAAGGCAAACAAAGAGGAGGTATGAAATCGCTCTTTTTGAGATGAGAGTACCCTAGTGGCTCTAATGGCTGGGGTAGTGCAGCCAAAACCTAAAGCCAAAGGGATAAATGATTTTCCAGCCAAACCTAATTTTTTCAACAACCTTTCTGCGTTGACAATAAATCTTGAAAGAAGTCCAATATCCTCTAATAAACTCAAAAACAAATAAAACAAAAAAACATATGGCAAGGCAATAGAAACGCCCACTGCAAGCCCCGACAAACCCTGAACTAAAAGCATACCAATAATAGAATGCTCCGCTGTCCCAAAAGAGGAAGATAAAACGCTTTCTGTCAAGCCCATAAGAAGACCTTGTATTAAATTGCCAAGATATAGTAATATGCCAAAGATAGCAAGAAAAAATAACCCAGTAATAAGGGGACCCCAAACACGATGAATAAGAATATTATCAATCCTTTCCTCTAACTCCTCTCCCGCTTTTACCGGAACTATTCGGCTAACCTTTTCTGCTATAAAGCAGGCGGTGCCATATCTGGTTATAGATATATCCTCGGCAACTCTTGGGTGATTCTTCAGTTCTCTTTTTGCCTCCTCAATGACCCCTTTATTTTTCAAATATTTATAAAAATCTTCGTCTCCCTCCAACACTCTTAAGGCTATAAACCTCTTAGGCAAAGCAGTTTCTTTTATCTGTAACCCTACCTTATTTATTGCTTTCTCTATGTGGTCGTCATACCTAACCCTGAAAACTCCTCTTGTCCTTTCTTTAATTTTTAATATCATCTCCATCAGTTTATCTATTCCCATCTTGGTCAAAGGGTTAATGGGAACCACTGGAATGCCAAGCAATTTCCTTAATCTCTCGCAATTAATCCTTATCCCTTTCTTTTCAGCATCCTCTATAAAATTTAAAGCCAACACACCAGGTATCCCAGCCTCTAATATCTGTAAAACCATATAAAAACTTCTTTCGAGAGAAGTCGCATCAACAACCATTATTATTCCATCTTTATCTTCTTCAAATAAAGCCCTTTCAGTAACCTTTTCTTCTTCGCTCCTATCAGAAATAGAATATATTCCCGGAGTATCTACAAATTCAATCTCTGTACTATTAACCTTCTTTTTGGCTTTTGTTATCTCAACAGTAGTCCCAGGATAATTAGATACGGTTACTCTCGAGCCCACAAAGGCATTAAGCAACGAGGACTTTCCCACATTTGGCTGACCAATTAAAAGTATTTTAAGTTTTTCCATATCTTAATACCTTAACTCCTTTTGCTATAATTTTGTCCAAAACAAATTTTTTATTTTTGACCCTGATAATAAGACCATCCGGCACCCTATTTATTATTCTTATCTTCCTGCCCGGACATATTCCCATACTGACCAGCCTCTCAAATAGTTTAATATTAAGGTTGATATCAGTAATAAAACCTTCTTTCTTTTTAAAATCTATCAAAGAAATTCCTTTTTTCTTAAAAGTGAACAACTTTTTAAGGTTTCTGATAACCTCTTCAGAAACATAATGCTCAAGAATATGAGCCCTTCTGTGAGCTACTTTTTCATTTAGAGTTTTCTTGAAGTAATCTTCAAGGAGAAGGTGCCTTCTCAAAATAATCTCTGCCCTTTTTTGCCCTTCTTTGGTTAATTCAATAAAACTCCCTTCAGTTTTTATCATCCTCTCTCTTTTAAGCTCCTCAAGTGCTTTAGTTAGAAAGGGAGGAAAGACTTTAATTTTTGCTTTCAATAAACTCAATGGAATTCTCTTTCCCTTTTCTGCCAGGACTCTTAATATATCTTCTTTTATTATCCTTAAAACATCAGGATTCCTCATAATAGAGCAAGTTTAATCCTTAATCACTTCTGAAACTTTCTAAAATTGAACTCTTTAAAATCAGCCAACTAAAGTAAAATTTAAAAACATAATTGGAGAGGCAACTAGTCATTTAATGAAAAAGATCAGCCAAAAATAATTTTGGCAAACCCAATTTTTCTTTTTCATTTTACTCTTCACCAAACAATAATCAAACATTCTCAAAATACTTTAAAGAGGTATTTATTCAAAAGAAAATATAAAAATTACTTTTAATTATCTCGAAAAAAACAAAGAAATAAAACCTCTAAAATCATCTCAAAATGATCTCGCAGTGAAAGATTTTCCTCCGGGGGCAGGATTCGAACCTGCAACCTAGTGCTTAACAGGCACCCGCTCTACCGTTGAGCTACCCCGGAATGATAAAAAAATATAAAAAATTTTGGAGAAATTTTCAAGAAAGAGATTACTTTAAAAATTCTTTTAATATTTTTGCTCTTTGGTGCTCCTTGAGTTTCTCTAAAGCCCTTGCTTGAATTTGCCTTACTCTTTCTCTTGTAATCTTGAATTTTTTACCCACTTCCTCTAAAGTTCGCGGAACGCCATCTTCCAAACCAAACCTAAGTTTTAAAATCTCTCTTTCTCTTGGAGTTAAATCTTTCATCACTTCTTTAAGTTGATCTCGCAAAAGCGAAAGATCAGTAAGTTTGTCAGGTAAAGGAGCTTTTTTATCTTCAATTATATCTTCAAGTTTTCCATCTTCTTCATTCTCTCCTAAAGGTTGAGAAAGAGAAAGGGTTCCTTGGGCTACTTCTTCTAATTTTTTTACTTTTCGCAACTCCTCGCCCATCTCAGTAGCAATTTCCTCTGGTAAAGGTTCTCTTCCGAGTTCTTGCAAAAGATAACTTTTTACTTGATTATATTTTGAAAGACTTTCAACAATATGCACAGGAAGTCTTATTGTTCTTGACTGATCTGCAATTGCTCGGGTGATTGCTTGTCTTATCCACCAAGTAGCATAGGTTGAAAAACGAAACCCTTTTCTCCAATCATATTTTTCAACTGCTTTAAAAAGACCTAAATTTCCCTCCTGGATTAAATCTAAAAAAGTTAAATGAGGAGATCTTCCAAGATATTTTTTAGCAATTGAAATTACAAGTCTTAAATTAGAATTAATAAGTTTTTCTCTTGCTTTCTTGTCTCCCTTCTCAACTTTTTTAGCAAGTTCTATTTCTTCTTCAGGGTTCAACAAAGGATACTCACCTGCTTTTCTTAAATAGCTCTGAATTGCATCTGCCTCTAAGGCTAACTCTTGCTCTTTTTCAAGAATTTCTTCATTTTTGACCTCTAGACCTTCTTCTCCCAATTTTTGATATATCCTTTCCAAACCTTCTATATCTTCTTCGGGATGAGGAATTTCTTTTAAAACATCATCTACAGTCACGTAACCTTTCTTTTTTCCTTCTTTTTTAAGGGTTTTTATAATTTCTTCTTCAACTAAAGTTTCCTTTCCTTTCTTTTTGCTTTTTTCTTTTTTAATTCTTTTTTTAATCCTCCTTTTTTTAAGTCTTGGCCTTCCGCGCTTTTTATGAGATATTTTTTTGTTTTTGGATTTTTTAGATTTCTTTTTTGGCATTTTCTATTTGAGAAAGAATTTTTTTAACCTGAGAAAAATCTTTTTTTGCTTCTGCTTCTTTAAGTTCTTCTTGAAACTTTTCTAATTTTCCTTTTATATAAATTTTCTTCAATCTTTCAAGAAGGAAGGGAACTTCTTTTTCAAAATCTATCCCATTTTCTTTTTCTATTTCATACTGAAATTTCATTTCTTTTGCTTTTTGAGAAAATTCTTCTGGAATTTTTCCTTTCTCTAAAATGGAAATAATTATTTTTTTTCTTTCTGGATGAGAAATCAATTTCAAAAGAGAATCTTTAAACTTTACTCTAAGATCTTTTTCAAAAGCCACAATACAAAGGAGCCTCTCTTCTATTAAATCTTTCTGAGAAAAAGCTTTTGCAAAAATTTCTTTTTTTTCACCATATCGCTCAAAAACTTTCTTTTCTTTTTCAATTTCTTTTTTAAACTCATTTACCTCTTCCCACAAAATCTCTTCTTTTATTTTTAGGTCAAAAGAAATCTTTTGAATCCATTCCTGAATTTCAATTTTGTCTTTTATTGAACTCAAAATCGGCAAAAAGAAATTTAAAATTTCTCTTTTTCCAGAAAAGGCTTTTTTGTCCCACTTTTTAAGAGAAAGTTCATAAAAAAACAAAACTCCTTCTTTTCTTTCTGATAAAGCCTTTTCCCATTCATTTTTGCTTCCTTTTATCACATCTGCGGGGTCTTTTCCTGAAGGAAGAGGTAAAACTTTAACTTTAAAACCTTCTTTTTGAGCCAAAATGGTTGATCTTTTAGCAGCCTTTATTCCCGCATCATCCATATCAAAAGAAAAAATAAGATTTTGAGTAAATCTTTTAAGAAGTCTCATATGAGAGTCTCCAAAAGAGGTGCCACAAGGAGCAACTACATTTTTTGTTCCTTCTTGCCAAGAAAGCAAAACATCAAAATATCCTTCAACCAAAATTGCTTCTTTTTTGGATTTAATTTCCTCCTTGGCAAAATTGAGCCCATAAAGAATTTTGCTTTTGTTGTAAAGCAAATGATTGGGTGAGTTAATATATTTTCCTCCCTCCTCTTCAATTCCTGGTAAAACTCTCCCTGCAAAAGCAACAACATTTCCGTGCAAATCAAAAATCGGAAAAATAATCCTTAAAAAAAAGAAATCAAAAACCCTTCCTCCTTTTTCTTTAATAATTCCAGTTTTTTTTAAATCCTCTCTTTGAAATCCACGCGAAATCAAAAACTTATAAAGAAAATCTTTTACTCGAGGAGCGAATCCGATTTTCCATTTATAAATTGTCTCTTTTTTAAGCCCTCTTCTTTTAAGATAATCTAAAACTTCTTTTCCCTTTTGTGATTGGAAAAGTTGTTTTTGAAAATAAGCACAAGTGATATCGTAAATATCTAAAATTTTTTGGCGTTCCTCTCTTTTTTGAGGAGGTTCTTTTTCAAGTTCCACTCCTGCTCTTTTCGCTAAAATTTCAAGAGCCTCTCTGAAACTCACTCTTTCAATTTCCATAATAAACTTAAAAATATCCCCTCCTTTTCCGCAACCAAAACATTTAAAAATCTGCAAAGACGGAGAAACAAAAAATGAAGGTGTTTTTTCTGGATGAAAAGGGCACAAAGCTCGATAGTTTGAGCCCACCCTTTTTAAGGGTACATAATCAGAGATTAAATCCACAATATCAATTCTCTCTTTAATTTTTTCAATAATATCCTCCATTTTTATCTAAAAAATACTTCAGGAGAAACTCCGGTAAAGATTTTAAAAAAGAATACCACTACCTTCAAAAGCAAATCAAATCCAAAAAAAAGAAAAAGAAGAAGCAAAAAAAATCCATACTGCTGTAAAAAAAACATTACTTCATCAGAAGGGCGCCAAAAAGTAAAAAGGATATGAGAACCATCAAGAGGAGGAATTGGTAAAAGATTAAAAAAAGCCAAAATTAAATTTACCCACAAGGTAAGAGCGAGAAATAAAACAAATCCCTCAGAAGAAGGTAAAAATTTTATAAAAAATCTTATTAAAATTCCACAAAAAAAAGCCAAAAGAATATTTGCTAAAGGTCCGGCAAAAGCCACTTTTGCTTGGTCATATTTGGGATTTTTGAAATTCAAAGGATTAATAGGAACAGGTTTTGCCCAACCAAAAATGATAAACCCTCCAGCCAATTTTGCCATCATAATACAAAAAAGAGGAACCAAAAAAGAACCTACGGGATCCATATGGGCTAATGGATTAAAAGTAATTCTTCCTGCAAGACGGGGTGTAGGATCACCTAAAGCATCAGCGGCAAGGCCATGAAAAACTTCATGCAAAACAGCTGAAAAGATAAAGATAAAAACTAAAAATAAAAAAACTGTTCCTTCTGTCATTGAAAATTTATCCCATTTCTTTTATAATCCTTTTTATGAAAAAATGTGAAATTTGTCAAAAAGGATATATTACTACTTGGCGAAGAAAAAAACTTCGCTCACGTTACAATCCTACAGTGCGTAAAAAAAAGAAACCTAATTTACAGAAAAAAACAATTCAAGGCAAAAAAATTTGGATTTGCACTGAATGCTTAAAAAAACTTACTCGAGAAGGAAAAATAATTTAATTTTTCGGGCCATGGGGTAATGGTAGCCCGCACCCTTGGGGTGGGTGTAGTGGCGGTTCAATTCCGCCTGGCCCGAAAAAGTTTTACTGATTTTTAAATTAAATAAAAAAAGGGGGCGGAAAACCGCCTCCGAAAGGAAAAACGTCAAGAAATTAAATTCAGCTAAACGTATTCTAAAAAATTATGCCATGGCACAATTTTTCAGAAAGTGTTAACAAAATTTAAACGATCGGACAAATTTGTTAACATAATGTTTGAAACAAAAAGTAGTAATTTCATACGATCGTAGAGAATTACTACTCCTTTAAAAAATCGTGAAAAAAATTTAAGGTGGAAATTTTGAAAATTTTATTGAATTTTTTCTAAAAGTTTTTCTACTTCTTTGGGAAATTTTCGAGCTTGATCGTAAATTTTGTCAGCCATTTTTTCATTATAAGTATGAGTGATAAGATTTCGATTATTTAAAAACTCGAACCATTTTTCAACATTATCAATTATCCCCAATCTCCCTGCTTCCCTGAAACAATTTTTCGGACTTTTGCAATCTAAACCCTAATCTCTAATATAAGCCTGAATTGTTTTCCAACTTAATTCAAAAGTAAATTCAAATCTTTGAATAGCAGCATCTTTATGAACTCTCGTTGGCTCAAGAGAAATAACTTCTTTTAATCTTTGATTTGCCTTCTTTAAATTTTCAATTAAACTTGAAAGTTCTGTCACAACTCTTTAATTTTTGATAAAGCTACTTTTTTAAATCTTTCTGAAACCTCGGTAAAATCCACAATGTCTACTTTAAAAGGTAGATCTGACTCTTCTAAGGCTTCTTCAATTAAAACTTTGGTAACCGAAGGAACAGGTTTTTTACCCAAAATTCCAATATCATAATCGCTGTATTTTCTTGCCTTTCCAGTAGCTCTTGAACCAAAAATAAAAACCCGATATTCTTTAGGATTGAGATATTTAAAAATAATTTCTTTAATCACCTTTTCTGCATCTTTTGAGGTGATTTTTTTCATACTTAAAATTATATTAAATATCCAAGTTTTTTGCTTCTTTGGCAAAACTTGTAATGAATTTCTTTCGAGGTAAAACATCTTTTCCCATTAGAATGTCAAACATTTTATCTGCTTCTTTTGCATCTTCAATCGTAATTTTTTTCAAAATCCTTTTTTTAGGATCCATAGTAGTTTCCCAAAGTTGAGTTGGATTCATCTCTCCTAATCCTTTAAATCTCTGAACAACCCCATTTTTTTCTTTTTTTAAAATCTTCTCTTTTTCTTCATCTGACCAAGCATAATAAACTTTTTTCCCTGCCTGAACTCTGTATAAAGGAGGCTGAGCAACAAAAAGATATCCTTTCTCAATTACTGGCTTGAAATATCTGAAAAATAAAGTCAAAAGCAAAGTTCTTATATGATTTCCATCTGAGTCTGCATCACACATAA
>CAZRAI010000024.1:0-5593 GCA_964598115.1 uncultured Candidatus Saccharibacteria bacterium
CTTCTGAGAAAAAAATGATCTTAGATTTAAGAAATAATCCTGGAGGTTATCTTGAGAGTGTAAAAGAAATTGCAAATTTTTTTATTCCCAAAGGAAAAGTGATTTTGATTGAAAAAGGAAAAAGTTTAAAAAAAGAAATTCTGTCTCAAGGTCCAGGAGTTTTTAAAGATTGGAAAATTGTAATTTTGATTAATAAAGGTTCTGCTTCAGCAAGTGAAATTTTGGCTGGGGCAATAAAATATCATAACAAAAAAGCAACTATTTTAGGGGAGAAAAGCTTTGGCAAAGGAACAGTTCAGCAAATGATTTCTCTTTCAGATAATTCTTGCTTGAAGTTAACTGTTTCTCAATGGCTTTTGCCAAATAACCGCTCAATTGACAAAAAAGGAATTGAGCCTGATTTTAAAACAAAAACTCCTTTAAAAGAAGCTTTAAAAATTCTGAAAAAATGATTTTTCCTTTATCTGATGAGAAAGTTTCTTATAAAAGGTTTATTCCTTTTTGTGTAATTTTTTTAATCCTTGCAAATGTAATTATTTTTTTAATGATGCTTTCTTGCCCTAAAGAATATATCCAAAAATACGCTCTTTTTCCTCAAGATATCAAGGAAGGAAAAAATTTTTTTTCGCTTATTTCTTCAATGTTTCTCCACGGAACTTTTTTGCATTTAATTTTTAATATGTGGTTTTTATGGATTTTTGGAGATAATCTTGAATGGCGCTTAGGAAAGATTAGATTTATTTTGTTTTATTTTATTTGTGGAATTATTGGTGGACTTTTTTTTGCAATTCTTTCTTCAAAAAACATTCCTGCAGTGGGAGCATCAGGAGCAATTTCAGGAATTCTTGGAGGATATTTTGTTTTATTTCCCAAAAATAAAATAAAAATTCTTTATCCTGTATTTTTTCCTCCTTTTTTAATTCCTGCATATATTCCCGCTTTTGTCTTTCTTTTAATATGGTTTTTATATCAGATTTTCTATCCCGAACCTTATGTTGCTAGCTCTGCTCATATTTTTGGATTTTTGGCCGGAGCATTTCTTGCGAAAATTTTTAAAAAAAGATAAAATTTAAGCGTTATGCCAACAAAAAAGAAAAAACCAACCACTTCTGGCCAAAGAAAGCAAGTGGTGGTTGATTATTCAGTTTTGACTAAAAAAGAACCAGAGAAAAGGTTAACGATTTCTTTAAAGAAAAGAGCAGGAAGATCGCGTGAAGGAAAAATTGCAGTTAGATTTAGAGGAGGAAGTTTTAAAAGGAAATATAGAATTGTAGATTTTGGTGAGAAAAAAAAAGGAGTTCCTGCAAAAGTTGAAGCAATTGAGTATGATCCTTCAAGAACTGCTTTTTTGATGCTTCTTTGTTACAAAGACGGAGATAGAAGATACAGAATTGCTCCAGAAGGAATAAAAGTGGGAGATGAAGTTATTTGTGATGATAAAACAGAAATTAAAATTGGAAATCGGATGAAACTTAAAAACATTCCTCCAGGAACTTCAGTTTATGAGATAGAACTCAAACCTGGGCAAGAAGGAAAACTTGTGAGATCAGCTGGATCTTCAGCTCAGGTGCTTTCAAGAGAGGACGATTATGTAATTTTAAGTTTGGCTTCAAAAGAAATAAGAAAATTTCACGGAGATTGTTTTGCAACTATAGGTCAGGTTTCAAATGCCTCTCATTCTGAGGAGGTTTTAGGAAAGGCTGGAAGATCACGTCTTCGTGGAAGAAAACCTCGAGTAAGAGGTACAGCCATGGGGGTTCATGATCATCCTCATGGTGGGGGAGAAGGAAAAGCACCAATTGGCCTGAAGCATCCCAAAACTCCTTGGGGGAAACCTACTTTAGGTAAAAAAACAAGGAAAAGCAAGAAATGGTCTGATAAATTTATTATTAAAAGAAGAAAATAAAATATGCCCCGCTCTCTCAAAAAAGGAGTTTGGGTTAATCCCAAACTTTTAAAAAAAATTAAAAAAGTAAAAGAGGGAAAAATGAAAGGTCCAATAAAAACTTGGTCCCGTGATTCTACAATTGTGCCTGAAATGATTGGAATGGAATTTTTAGTACATCAAGGAAAAGATTTTGTCCCTGTTAAGGTGAAAGAGGAAATGATAGGTCATAAATTAGGTGAGTTTGCTCCGACTACTAAGTTTCATAGACACGGGGGTAAAATGGAAAGAGAACTTCAGAAAAAAGAGAAAGAAGCTGAAGTAAAAAAGAAAAACCCCATAGGATAATATGCCAGAAATTAAAGCAAAACTTAATTATTTAAGGCAATCTCCAAGAAAAGTAAGACTTGTAGCAGATTTGGTTCGAGGAATAAGAGTAAAAGAGGCAAAAGTTCAGCTTGAATTTTCTCCAAAAAGAGCCTCAAAAGATTTGCTTAAGCTTTTGAATTCAGCCATTGCGAATGCAAAACATAATTTTGGACTAAATGATAAGGAAATAGAAAAACTTGTTATTAAAGAAATCCAAGTAGATGAAGGTCCAAAGCTTAAAAGATGGATACCTCAACCAAGAGGAGTTACTCATCCTATTTACAAAAAAACATCTCATATTACTATCATTTTAGAAAAAAAAGAATAAAATTTGATTTATGGCATTTAAAGCCCATCCAAAAGGTTTCCGACTTGGAATTTCAGAAGAGTGGAAGGGAGCCTGGTTGAATCCAAAGAAGACAAAAGAGTGGTTAAAAGAAGATAATCAAATTCGGAAGTTTTTGTTTTCTTTTTTCCCGAAAATGACCATTGAGGATATTTTTATAGAAAGAGTAGGCGAGAAAGTTAAAGTTCTCATAAAAACACCAAAACCAGGAGTAGTTATCGGAAAAAGAGCAGACACCTTAAAAGAGGTTAGTCAAAAAATAAAAGAAATTATTGCTAAAAAAGAACTTAAAATAGAAGTTGAGGAAACAAAAAACCCAAGAAAATCTGCTTCTTTAATTACCCAACAAATTGCTCATGACATTGAAAGAAGAGTTCCTTTCAGGCAAGCAGTAAAGAGAGCAATTCAAAGGATTAAAGAAGAAAAAGATATTAAAGGAGCCAAAATCAGGGTTTCAGGAAGACTTGATGGAACAACGATTGCAAGAACTGAAGTTTTTAAATTTGGAAGTTTACCTTTACAAAAACTTTTTGCAGATATTGATTATGCATATTTTAGCGCAAAAACAAAATGGGGGATTATTGGAGTAAAGGTTTGGCTTTATTTTGGCGAGAAAAAAGAAATTTAAAAAATCAAAATTGATTTATGCTTCAGCCAGGTAAAACAAAATATCGTGTTTCACAAAAAGGGAAGTCCCGTGCCAAAAAAGCCAAAAGAGGTAAAACTTTGGTTTATGGGAAATATGGACTTCAGGCATTAAGCGAGCGATGGGTGAAATCAAATCAAATTGAAGCTGCAAGAAAGGTCCTTTTGCGCCATTTTAAAGGAAAAGGTAAAATTTGGATCAGAATTTTTCCTCAAAAACCAATTACTTTTAAAGGAACAGAAGTTCCTATGGGAGGAGGAAAAGGAGATGTAGTTGGGTATGTTTTTCCAGTAAAACCAGAAAGAATTATTTTTGAAGTAGATGGAATAGATAGAGAAACAGCTTATCGTGCTTTCAAAGAAGTTTCCTCAAAACTCCCTTTAAAAACTAAAATTATAGAAAAAAATGAAAGCTAAAGAGCTAAGAAAAAAAACTTTAACTGAACTTCATGCACTCTTGAAAGAAAAAAGAGAAAGGCTTTATTATTTAAGAGTTGAGTTATCTCAAGGAAAGAATAAAAATTTAAAGGAGTATCGTCAAACAAAAAAGGATATTGCAAGAATTTTAAGTATTATCAATGAAAAACGACACCAAAAACAAAAATAAAAATAGAAAGCAGATGCAAGGAATTGTGGTTTCAGATAAGATGCAAAAAACAGTCGTGGTAAAAGTGGAGAAATGGAAATTCCATAAAAAATACAAAAAAAGATACAAAATTCACAAAAAATACAAAGCCCATGACGAAAAAAACGAATGCAAAATCGGAGATTCAGTTTTAATAGAAGAAACAAGACCTTTATCTAAAGAGAAAAGGTGGCGTGTAGTAAAAATTTTAAAAAGAAAAGAGGAAGTCTAAAACTATGCTTCAAAGAGGAACAAAATTCAAAGTTGCGGATAATACCGGAGCAAAAATAATCCAGTGTTTTGGGATTTGTGGTGGTAGCAAAAAAAGATATGCTCGAATAGGTGATGTAATTGTAGCTTCGGTAAAAAATGCTGAACCTGGTAAAGAAATAGAAAAAGGAGATAAAGTTTATGCAGTGATTGTTCGTCAAAAATACCCTTTCCGTCAAAAATCAGGTATTTATATAAAATTTGATGAAAACGCAGCTGTAATTTTGCAAGGGAAAAAGTCCAAAGACCCAAAAGGCAACCGAATTTTTGGTCCTATTCCCAGAGTTCTTAAAGAGAAAGGTTTTGATAAGATTGTTTCTTTATCAGAAGCGACAGTTTAAAAATATGAAAATAAAAAAAGGAGACAAAGTTTTGGTGATTCAGGGAAAATTTAAAGGAATGACAGGGAAAGTAATTAAAGCTTTGCCTCGAGAAAGGAAAATAGTGGTTGAGGGAGTGAATATTAAAAAAAAGCATTTAAAACCAAAAAGGGAAGGGGAGAAAGGAAAGATTGTTGAAGTTCCGGCTCCTTTTGATGTTTCAAATGTAAAGCTAATTTGTCCTCGATGCAAAAAAGCAACGCGTGTTGGTTATAAAATTGAAAAAAACATTAAATATAGAATTTGCAAAAAATGTAAAAGGGAAATTGATATTGTTTCAAAAAAATAATTTATGCTTAAAGAAAAATACGAAAAAGAGATTGTTCCTAAAATGATGGAAATTTTTAAATATAAAAATAAAATGCAAGTTCCCAAAATTGAAAAAGTGATTATAAATGCAGGGGTGGGAAAAATTCTTTCTGAATACGAAAGCAACAAAAGAAAAGAGATCCTTTCCGCTATTGAGAGAGATTTAGCAATGATTACTTCTCAAAAGCCCTGTTTTCGAAAATGTAAAATGACAATTTCAGAATTTGGAATTAGAAAAGGCGCTATTGTGGGTTTGAAGGTAACTTTAAGAAAGAAAAGAATGATAGACTTTTTAGAGAGACTTATTTTTATTGCTTTGCCAAGAACCAGAGATTTTAAAGGAATTTCCCAAAGTTCTTTTGATCAAAATGGAAACTTAACCATTGGAATCAAAGAACATATTGTGTTTCCAGAAATAAAACCTGAGAAAGTGAAAAGGGTTTTTGGAATGGAGATTTCAATTATAACTAATGCAAAAACAAAAAAAGAAGCTCAAAAACTTTTTGAACTTTTAGGTTTTCCATTGAAAAAATAAAATAAATAATTTATAAAAAGAAGGTCTATGCCAACAAAAGCCCAAATTATAAAAGCAAAAAAACCTCAGAAATTTAAGACAAGAATTGTAAGAAGGTGTGAAAGGTGTGGTAGAAAAAGAGGTTATATGCGAAAGTTTGGTTTATGCAGAATTTGCTTTAGAGAACTTACAAACAAAGGTTTAATTCCAGGTATAAGAAAATCTTCTTGGTAAGTTTTATGCTTAAAGG
>CAZRAI010000024.1:5693-8397 GCA_964598115.1 uncultured Candidatus Saccharibacteria bacterium
AAAGGTTTAATTCCAGGTATAAGAAAATCTTCTTGGTAAGTTTTATGCTTAAAGGAGTTTGTGATATGATGTCAGCGATAAAAAATGCTCAAATGACAAGAAAAGAAATTGTTTCTTTTCCCTTCTCCAAAATAAAGTGGGAAATATCAAAACTTTTAGAAAAGCAAGGTTTTATTGAAAAAGCCAAAAAGAAAGGAAAAGAAAAAAAAAGAATTGTTTTGCATCTTAAATACATTAATGGCGAGGGAGCGATTTTTGGAATAAAAATGATCTCAAAACCGGGAAGGAGAATTTATTTAAAACATAAAGAGCTCTATTTGCCAAAGCGTGGTTATGGAATTTTGATTTTATCTACTCCAAACGGGATAATGACCTCAAAAGAGGCAAAAAAAATCGGGCAAGGAGGAGAAGCAATTTGTGAAGTTTGGTAATGAAAGTTTTAGAAAAAATTTTATATTTTCCTTTTGGAAACAATCTTTTTGTTGGTCCAGGAATAAAAAAAGATATTGAATTTTTAAAAAAAATTTTGCCAGAAGATTTCAAAAGAAAAGAACTCTTTGATCTTGGATGCGGAGATGGTAAAATTACTTTGCTTTTGAAAGAGATTTTTTTACCAAAAAAGATTTACGGGTGTGATTTGTATCCTTTTTTGGTAAAAAGAGCAAAAAAAAGAGGAATATTTGCTTTTGTTTTGGATCTTGAAAAAGAAGTTCCCAAAGGAGAACTTGCGGTAATGTGGGGAGTTTTGCACCATTTAAAAAAAAGAGAGAAAGTTCTTCTTGAAATTAAAAAAAAATTTAGTTATTTTTTTTTAAGAGAACCCAAAAAAGAATTTTTTTCTTTTTTTGAACTTGGGGAAAAAGAAAAAGAAGAAAATCTGAAAAATATTTTAAAGAAAGTTTTTAAAAAAGGAAAATTTTTTTTATCAAACACTTCTTTGTTTTTCTTTTGGAAAAAATGTTAATAGGAGGTTTCCAAAAATTGAGTTTAATTGATTTTCCTCAAAAAATTTCTTGCATTGTTTTTACAATCGGCTGTAATTTTCGTTGTCCTTTTTGTTATAACCTTGAACTTGTTTTGCCTTCCAAAATTTCTTCTCAACCAAGAATTTCAGAAAAAGAAATTTTTGATTTTTTAAAGAAAAGAAAGGGTAAAATTGATGGGGTGGTAATTACCGGAGGAGAACCTACCTTGCATTCTGACTTAGAGGAGTTTATTAAAAAAATCAAAGAACTTGGTTTTTTGGTGAAACTTGATACAAATGGATATAACCCTAATGTGATTTATCGTTTGGTGAAAAAAGATCTTTTAGATTATATTGCCATGGATATAAAAGCTTCTAAAGAAAAATATGAAATTTTCGCCGGCATAAAACTTGACCTAAAAAGAATTCAGGCTTCAGTTGATTTTTTAAAAAAAAATTACATAGATTATGAATTTCGAACAACTTTAGCTCCTGGTTTGACCAAAAAGGATATTTTAGAAATTGGAGACTGGATTTCAGGAGCAAAAAAATATTTTTTACAAAAATTTCTTAATAAAAAAGAAGTGATTTCTCCTGAAATTTTAAAACAAAGAGAGATTCCCGAAAAGGAACTAAAAGAAATTCAAAAAATCTTTGAAAAAAAATTCAAGGTTTTTAAAATAAGAAATTTGTAATTTTATGGCAAAATACAAAATTCCGGTTATTTTAAAAAAGGACATTAAAAATTTAGGGAAAAAATTTGAAGTGATAAAAGTAAAACCTGGTTTCGCAAGAAATTATCTTTTCCCTAAAAAATTAGCTTTGCCTTATGTTGAATCTTATGCCTCTTTTTACGAAAAACAAAAAGAAAAAGAAAAAAAACGTCAAATAGAGGAGAGAAAAAAACTTGAGCAAGTTTTTGAGAAAATCAAAGGAAAAGAAATTAAAATTAAAATGAAAACAGGTCTGAAAGGGGAACTTTATGAAAAAATTGACGCTAAAAAAATTGTAAATTTTCTAAAAGAAAAGGAAGGTGTCAATCTTAAAGAAGAGCAAATTATTTTAAAAGAGCCGATTCAAAAAGTGGGGGAGTATAAAATAAAAATAAAACTAACTGACGATCTTAAAACAAAAATTTTTCTAAAAATAGAAAAATGAAAACAAGATTTATTTTTATTTGCGGTGGAGTAATGTCAGGAATTGGAAAAGGAGTGGCTACTGCTTCAATGGGAGCATTGCTTAAAACTGCAGGCTTCTCCGCTACCTGTATTAAAATAGATCCTTATGTAAATGTGGATGCAGGAACAATGAATCCTTTGGAGCACGGTGAAGTTTTTGTAACAGAGGATGGGACAGAGTGTGATCAAGATGTAGGACACTACGAAAGATTTTTGCAAAAAAATATTTTAGATATTAACTACATTACTACAGGAAGAGTTTATCAGACAGTGATTCAAAAAGAAAGAAATTTTGAGTTTGAGGGAAAATGTGTTGAAGTAGTTCCTCATATTCCTCAGGAAGTAATTCGAAGAATTAAACTCGTTGCTCAAAAAAGCAAAGCAGATTTTGTTTTAATAGAAATTGGAGGAACAGTAGGAGAGTACCAGAACCTTTTGTTTCTTGAAGCAGCAAGACTTTTAAAATTAAAATACCCTCAAAATGTAATTTTTGTTTTGGTATCATACCTGCCTATTCCAAAAACAATTGGTGAGATGAAAACAAAACCAACCCAATATGCGG
>CAZRAI010000025.1:0-8012 GCA_964598115.1 uncultured Candidatus Saccharibacteria bacterium
TTTTCTTTTTTTCTTTGCTGATAAAGATATTTCCCAAAATCTAAAATTTTACAAATGGGAGGATTTGCATAGGGAGAAATTTCAACTAAATCTAATCCTTTTTTTTGGGCTATTTTGAAAGCTTCTTCTATCGTTTTTATACCTAAGTTTTCTCCTTTTTCTGAAATTAATCTGACTTTTTTTGCTTTGATTTCTTGATTTTTTCTCGGGATTTTCATTCTTGTTTAAATTTTTTATTATAAAATACTTATATGAAATTTGAAAAGCCTGAATCTTTTTTTCAAGAAAAATCAAGAGAAGAAACACCGATAGAGAAAATTCAAAGAGAAAAAGAAAGACAAATTGAAAAATTAGAAAATTTTCTGAAGAAAATTTCAGATGAGTACAAAGAATTAGGAATTCCAGTTAGAAGCGATTGTAGAATAGAAATGAATAATTTTGAAAAGATATATCCTAAAGAGATTATAGAAAGGGATAAAGAAAATGTAAGACAACTTCAGGAAAAGTGGAGAAAAGAAGCACCTGTAGAAAAGAAGGATAAAGAAAGAGTAGGAGAACTTTTAGAAATGTTGGCGGTAGGAATTTTTTATAAATTTTTAAAAGATCGCTTTATTATTTTAAGGAGTTCTTCTTTTGATGATGTCTATAATAAAGTGGATACTTTGATTATTGATAAGGAGACCGGAAATGTTGTCTGTGCTTTCGATGAAGTTGCGGATGTTCTAAGAACAAGATATCACGAAAAAAGAGAAAATGTAATGAGGATTAACAAGAAGGGAGGTGCTCGCTTAAAATATGGTCTTGAACTAAAAGAGGTAAAAAAAGGAAATCAGGAATTAGAAGTGAAGTTTTCTTCGCTTAAGAATCTCCCTATCTTTTATATTGCTTTACCTGAAGGCGTGGTTTTTAATGGAATAAAAAATTTTAATTCTCACCTTGAAAATTTATCTAACGAAGAAAAAATTATTTTTCTTTATTTTATTGACAGAATTAAAAACCAAATAAAAGAGCTAAAAGAAAGAAAATTAAATCGTAAATTATGGGAGAGGATAAATACTTTTGAAGAAAGTTTAAATAAAATTGAAAAAGAAAAGGCCTTTCTTTTTTCTCTTCCTCGAGAAGTTGCTAAAAAAAGAAGGAAGAAATAAAAAATTGGAGGTGGTGGGATTTGAACCCACGTCCGGTATTTCCCTCAAAAGAGCATCTACAGGCTTAGCCAAGGGAGTTTTCTGGGGAAGGGTCCTTGGCGTCCCTTTTTCGCCCCAGTTAGAGTTTTTATCTCTCCCTCCTTTTGGAGAACTCTAAAAACCAAGAGAAGGGAAAAGCCAGGAAATTATGATACCTTGCTGAGAAACCTGGCGTTCTCAGAAGGCACCTGCTTTATTTAGGCAAGAGCGTATGCAGGAGCTGCACTTTTTGAGTTGTGCCTGCTCTCTTTTGAGGGCAAATACCGTCAACTCCTTTCACACCCCCAAAATTTTTTTAATTTTAAAAAAAATAAAAAAGAAAATCAATACTCTTTTAAATACCTTTGAATTTCTCTTTCAATTTCTTTTTTCTTTAATTTTTCTTTTTTTTCATATTTTTTTCTTTTTCGGCAAATGGCAATTTCAATTTTTATTAGATTATTTTTTTGATAAATTTTGATTGGAATTAAAGTCAAAGGTTTTTGATGAAGTTTTCCAAAAAGAGATTTGGTTTCTCTTTTTCTTAAAAGAAGTTTTCTTTGACGATAGGGATGATATGATGAGGGAACATTTTTTTTCTGATAAGGAGCGATATAAAAATTTTCCAAAAAGACCTCTCCTTTTTTTATCCTTGCAAAAGAACCTTTAAAGGAAAATTTTCCTTGCTTTATTGATTTTACCTCAAATCCTTTGAGTTTAATTCCGCAAAGAATTTTTTCCAAAATTTCGAAATCTCTTTTTGCAACTTTGTTTTCTCCAAGAAGCTTCATAAAATAATTAAAAATTTAAAATTAATAATTAAAAATTTAATTAAAAATTTTTAAATTTATAAATTTTATCAAAAAATTAAAATAGTTTTCCTCAAAAAAAAGTGTTAACAAAATTTAAACGATCGGACAAAATTTGTTAACATACTACTTTTTGCATTCATGGAAAACAAAGAGATGTCTTTATATTTTGAAATAAAAAGTAGTAATCTCATACGATCGTAGAAAATTACTACTTTTTGGTTTTTTGGGAAATGTTTTAAAATTTAAAAAATGAAAAAAACAAAAGAGTTAGGGAAATTGGGTGAAAAGATTGCTTTAAATTTTTTAAAAAAGAAAGGATACAAAATTTTAGACAAAAATTGGAAAAGAAAATGGGCAGAAATTGATCTTATTTGCAAAAAAGGAAAAAAATTTATTTTTGTTGAAGTAAGAGCATTAAAAGATCAGGATTTTCATCCTCAAGAAAGTTTAACTCCTTTTAAAATTAAATCTCTTTTGCGTGCGGTAAAGCTTTATCTTTTTGAGAAAAAACTTTTTGAAGCTTTGTGGCAAATTGATTTTTTGTTTGTTGAAATAAAAAAAGATAAAATGAAAATATGGCATTTTGAAAATCAAATAGAAGATGAATCTTGTTGAAAGATTAATTAAAAATCACACTTTGAGGACACCTCAAATTATTAATGCTTTTAAAAAAATTAAAAGAATTGATTTTTTGCCAGATCATCTAAAAGATTTAGCTGAACTTGATGAAGCTTTACCAATTGGCTGGGGGCAAACAATTTCTCAACCAACAGTGGTCGCTTTTATGTTTGAGCTTTTGCAACCAAGAGAAGGAGAAAAAATTTTAGATGTTGGTTTTGGTTCGGGTTGGACAACTGCTCTTTTAGCAGAAATTGTAGGGGAGAAAGGAAAAGTTTTTGGAATTGAAATTCTTCCTCAAGTTTTTGAGTTTGGGAAAAAGAATATTTCAAAATACAATTTTCTTGAAAAAGGAAGAGTAAAGCTGATTTTAGGTGATGGTTCACAAGGATATCCAGAGTTTGCTCCTTTTGATAAAATTTTAGTTTCAGCATCCGCGAAAGAGTGCCCTCCTGCGCTAAAGAGGGATCTCAGAATAGGAGGAAGGCTTGTTATTCCAATTAGACAAAGTCTTTTTGTTTTTAAAAAAATAAAAGAAGATGAGTTTGAGAAAAAAGAATTTCCGGGTTTTCTTTTTGTGCCTCTTTTGAGTAAAATTTAAAAATGAAGCTTTTATCCTTTTTTGAAACAAAAAAAATTTTAGAAAAATATAAAATCCCAATTCTTGAAACTTATTTTTTAGAAAAAATTGATGATTTTAAAAAAGTAAAAATTTCGCCACCTTGGGTGATAAAATTATCTGGTATTCCTCATCGAACAGAAAAAAAGGCAGTTTTTTTAAAGGTTAAAGAAAAAAACCTTAAAGAAGTTTTAAAAAAAATTTTCTCTTTAAAAGAAAAACTCAAATCTGAAGGGATTTTGGTTCAAAGATATTTTGAGGGAATAGAACTTTTTTTGGGAGGAAAAGAAGATAAAATTTTTGGAAAAATTTTGCTTTTTGGGTTAGGAGGAATTTTTGTTGAGGTTCTTAAAGATATAAGTTATGGAATTTGTCCTTTGTCTAAAAAAGAGGCTCAAGAGATGATAAAAAATCTTAAAGGATACAAAATTTTGAAAGGATATCGAAAAAAAGAAGGCGTGTCTGAAAAAAAACTTCAAAAATTTTTGCTTTCTTTTTCTCGGCTTTTAGAAAAAGAAAAAGAAATTAAAGAAGCGGATTTAAACCCTCTTTTAGGAAAGGGTAAAGAAATTTTTGCGGCTGATTTTAAAATATGGACTTGAAACCAATTTTTTTTCCCAAAACAGTTGCAGTTATTGGAGCCACAGAAAGAGCTCGCTCTGTGGGAAGGGGGTTAATGGAGAATTTAAAGGAATTTAAAGGAAAAGTTTTTCCAGTGAATCCCAATCATAAAGAAGTTTTTTCTCAAAAATGCTTCCCTAAAATTACTGATATTCAAGAAGAAATTGATTTAGCAATTGTGGCGGTAAAAGCACATCTTGTGCCAAAGATAATCAAAGAATGTTCAGAAAAAAAAGTTAAAGGAATAATCATTATTTCTTCGGGTTTTTCAGAAATTGGGGAAGAAGGAAAAGAAAGGGAAAAAGAAATAAAAAAACTTCTTGAGAAAAATCCTTTGCCAGTTGTTGGACCAAATTGTTTAGGAGTAATTTCGCCTTTTGCTTCTTTGAATGCTTCTTTTGCTCCTTTCTTGGCCAAAAAAGGTGAAATTGCTTTTTTATCACAATCTGGTGCTTTAATTGATGCAGTTTTGGATTTCTTTCAAAAAGAAAATATAGGATTTTCTTTTATTGTTTCTTTAGGAAATGCTGCTTTTTTGTCTTTTCCAGAGTTTATTTCCTTTTTTTCGCGTCAAAAATTTGTGAAGGTGATTTGTCTTTATATTGAGGGAATTAAAAGAGGAAAAGATTTTATTAAAATTTGTCAAAAAGTTTCTCAAAAAATTCCGATTGTTGCGATAAAAGCAGGTAAAACTGAAAAAGGAAAAAAAACCATTCTTTCTCACACTGCTTCTTTGAGCACTTCTTTTGAGATTTTTAAAACCGCTCTTAAAAAAGCAGGTGTGATTTTGGTAGAAGATTTAAAAGAACTTTTTATTTCAGCAAAAGTGCTTTCTTGGCAAGAAAGATTTTCTAAAAAAATAGGAATTTTAACCAATGGTGGAGGAGCAGGAGTGCTTGCGGTTGATTTTTGCGAAAAAGAGAAATTGCCTTTGGTTGAAATTCCAGAAAAAATTAAAATGAAAATCCAAAAAGAAAAAAGTTTCCCTTCTTATATTACTTTCCAAAATCCTTTAGATATTGGAGGAGATGCTTTACCTGAAAGATATGAGAAAGGAGGAGAAATTTTACTTTCTTTAAAGGACCTTGAAGGTTTACTTGTAATTTTAACCCCTCAAATTGTGACTGATCCTGTAGGGACAGCAAAAGTATTAATTAAGCTTAAAAAAAGATTTAAAAAAAAGAGTATGGTTTGTGTTTTTATGGGAAAAGAAAGTATGAGATCTGCTTCTCATCTTTTAGAAGAAGAAAAAATCCCTGTTTTTGAAACTCCCAAAGAGGGAGTTTTGGCAATGAAGGCATTGTTTTTAAGAAAATGAAAAAAATTTTTCTTTGGTTTTCTCGAAAAATTTTAATTCCTTTTGGAGAAAGATTTTTTATTGAAAAAATAACTGGAAAAGAAAATTTTCCTCAAAAAAAAGGTTTTATTGTCGCTTCAAATCATCAAAGTGGTTGGGATCATTACTGGATTGGATGTACCCTCAAAAAAAGGCTTCAGGATATGCATTTTATTGGCGCTTTAGATAGTTTTAAAATTTTTTTAATTACTGGAGGAGGTTTTCTTTATTATCTTTCTGATACAATTATAATTAACAGGAAAGATAAAGAAAAAAAGAAAAAAGCCCTGAAGGAAGCACTTGAATGTTTAAAAAAAGGGAAAATTGTTATCATTTATCCTGAGGGAGACACAAACAAAAAAAATTATCTTTTGCGAGGAAAAGTTGGAGTGGCTTTACTTGCTAAAGAAACCGATCTTCCTGTAGTGCCTCTTGGCATAAAAAAAGAAAAAAAGATAATTTTAAGAGTAGGCAGGCCTCTTTTTTTTGATAAAAAAAAAGATTCTTTGGAAAGTTTCACCCACAAAGTTATGAAAGAAATTTCAAATCTTTGTCAAAAACCTTATCTTTTTTAGAATGGGAATAGCAAACCTGATGAAAATTTTTTTTGTTTCTTTTTTACCTATATTTGAAATAAGAGGGGCTTTTCCAATGGGAGTTTTCGTATTAAAAGAGAATTTTATTTTAAGTTTTATTTTTTCTTTTTTAGGAAATGTAGTTTCAGTTTTTTTTGTTTTATTTTTTTTAAAAAAATTTATTTTTTATCTCAAAAAAATTCCTTTAATAAAAAAATTTATTTTGTGGCGTCAAAGAAAAGCAAAGCCCTTGATTGAAAAATACGGAAAATGGGGACTTTTATTTTTTGTCGCAGTGCCTCTTCCTTTTACTGGAGGATGGACAGGAAGTTTAATTTCTGCAATTTTTGGTTTAAATTTTAAAGAGTCTTTTTTTATCATTTCTTTAGGAATTTTTATTGCAGGTTTAATTGTTGCTTTTTTGTGTTATCTTGGATGGTGGGGTTCAAATTTATGAAAATTGGTTTAGTTTCAGCTCATGCTTTTTTAAAGGAGGGAGGGGTTAAAAATCATATTATTTTTTTGAAAAAATATCTTGAAAAAAATGGACACTCAGTAAAGATCCTTTTGCCAGAGGATTTTGGAAAGATATTTTTTTTGCCTGCAAATGCTTCTGAGGGAACGATAAGTTTTTCCTCAAAGAAGAAAATTTTTTTTGTTTTAGAAAAAGAAAAATTTGATATTTTGCATTTTCATAATTTTTCTTTGTTTTTTCCTTATTTTGTTTTAAAAGAAGCAAAGAAAATGAAAAAAAAGCCGGTTTTGATTTTGACCTTCCATGCAAGTTTGGATGCTTCCTTTTTTTTCAAAAAAACCTCTCCTTTAATTAAAATTTTTGAAAAAAAATTTTTACCTTTTTTGGATGGAATAATTTTTACTTCTAAAACAACTGCTTCTCAAATCCAAACCAAAATTCCCTCACGCATTATCCCAAATGGAATTTCTTTGGAGAAGTTTTCTCCCGAAGGGGAGAAAATCAAAAAATTCCCTTCTAAAAAATTTATTTTTTTTGTGGGGAGACTCGAGAAAAGAAAAGGAGTTTTTTATCTTTTAAAAATTTTTTCCCTTTTAAAAAAAGATTTTCCTTTTTTGCATCTTGTTGTTGGAGGGGAGGGACCTCTCAAAAGAAAACTTCAAAAATACGCTTTGCATTTAGGGCTGAAAAAAGTGCATTTTGTAGGTAAGATAAGTGATGAGGAGCTACCAAAATATTACCGATCTTGTCTTTTTTGTCTTTTCCCTTCTCTTTATGGAGAAGGTTTTGGAATAGTTTTGCTTGAAGCAATGGCATCGGGAACTTTACCTTTCGGGTTCAAAAACAGAGGGTATCTTGAGGTGCTTAAAGGAAAAGAAAGATATCTTTTAGCAGAGCCAAAAGACACAAAAACTTTAGTTCAAAAAATTAAAAGATTTCTTTTAGACAAAGATTTAAGAATTTCCCTTGAAAATTGGGCAAAAAAAGAGGTAAAAAAATACTCTTGGGAAAAAGTAGTAAAAAATATTTTAAATTTTTATAAAAAACTTTTATGAAAGAAACTGCTTTACTTTTGGGAGAAACAGCAGGATTACCCTCAAGCTTTTTTCAAAAAGAAGAAGATGTTTTTTTGTATAAAATGAAAGTTTCTTTCCCTGAAACACCTTGTTGGAAAGAATTTGAAAAAAAAGAAAAGAAAAATTTAAATGAGTTTTATTCTTTAATGGAAAAAGAAAAAGTTTTTCCAACAACTTCTCAACCTTCTTTAAATGAATTTTTAAAGCATTTTAAAAAACTTCTCAAATCTTACAAAAACATAATTTGTCTTACTATTACTTCAAAACATTCTGGAACCTATCAGGCAGCAAAGAACGCAAAAAACTTTTTTAAAAAAGAAGAAAAAGAAAGAATATTAATTATTGATAGTTTACAGGCAGCCTGTGCTGAAGGGTTGATTGGAGAAAAGATTTTAGAACTTATAAAAAAAGGAAAGAGTTTATTAGAAATTCAAAAAATAATCAAAGATTTTATTCCTAAAGTTCAACTTCTTATTTTTTTAAAAGACATAAAATGGCTAACTGCCACAGGAAGACTTTCTGGAGTGAAACTTAAAATCGCAAGATTTCTTTTAAAAAGAAAATACCATCCTTTATTTGGCATTAAAAATGGAAAAATCAAAATAGAAGGAGTTGCAAAAGTGAAAGATGATTTTGCAAAAAGTTTATTTCTGGAAGTCAAAAAAAGAGTAAAAAAGAAAATCAGATTTGCAATAAATCACGCTAACAATTTAA
>CAZRAI010000026.1:0-7949 GCA_964598115.1 uncultured Candidatus Saccharibacteria bacterium
TTACTTTTGGAGACAAAGCTAAAGCAGAAAGAATGCTTACTTTAATGGAAGAAAGGATGGCAGAAACTCACAAAATGTTAGAGGAAGGGAAAATAGAATATGCTCAAAAAGCGTTCACACGATACCAGGCTCATTTTCAAGAATGTGAAAAACGATTAGAGAAAATGGAGAAAGAAGGAAAATCTATTGATGATGTTTCAAAAAAAGTTGCGACCGTTACAGAAAAACATATTGCAGTTTTAGAAAGAGTTTATGAAAAAGTTCCTGATCAGGCAAAAGATGCAATTTTACATGCGATGGAGGTGTCTTTAACTGGTCAAGAAAGAGCTCTTTCTGCACTCGGTAGAAAAAATCCAGAAACAGCTCTTAGAGTTCAACTTAGAATAATGGATCAAAGAGTGGAAAGAATTAAAAAGCACACTCAAGATAAAAATTTACTTGCAGAAAAGCAAGCCCTTAAAAACTACAAGCGAGGAGAAAAAGAAATTAAAGTCTTACTTGAGAGAGCAAAGAAAAAAGGAGTAAATGTTGAAGGACTTGAAACACTTGTTTTAGAAAAAACAGCAAGGCACATTGAAACTTTATGGAAAGTTTATGAAAAAGCTCCAGAGTCCGCAAAAGAAGGGCTTCTACGAGCAATTGAAAATTCAATGAAAGGACATCAAAAAATTAAAGAAGTTTTGAAAAATAAAGTGGAAAAAATTAAGGAAAAAACTACGATTTCTGAAAAGGTAAGAGAGGAAATAAAAAAAGAAATTCAAAAAAAAGAATCGGAAAAAAAGATTTTTCCCTCCCCAAAATTAAAACCTGAGATTTCTCCCATCCCTCATTAAATTTTTTTAAAAATTTAAAAAAGACTTAAATATTTTTCTCCACGATCTGGAAAGATAGTTAAAATTTTTCCTTTTTTTATTTTTTTGGCAATTTTTTGGCAAACAAAAAAAGTTGCTCCAGAAGAAAATCCTACAAAAATTCCCTCAGCTTGGGCAAGTTTTTTTACCATCTTTTTTGCAGATTTTTCTGAAACTTCAACAATTTCATCAATTAAAGAAAGATCTAAAATATGAGGTTTTTGTGCTTCTTTAAAGTTTTTTAAACCCTGAATTTCTTCATTTATTTTTGGCAAAACCCCAATTATTTTTATATTTTTAAACTTTTTTTTGAGTCTTTTTGCAATTCCTGTAATTGTGCCGCCCGTTCCAATACCTGCAACGAAATAATCAATTTTTTTGTTTTTAAGATCTCTTAAGATTTCTTTTGCAGTTCCATAATAGTGTGCCAAAAAGTTAGCAGGGTTTTCATATTGATTTAAAAAAACATAATTTTTGTATTTTTTTTGGAGTTTTTTGGTAAACTTGATTGCTTCATCGCGCCAATCTTCTTTTTTAACTAAAATCAATTTTGCACCAAAAGTTTTAATAATTTTTTTTCTTTCTTCTGTCATTGTCTCTGGCATAACAACAACAACTTTATAACCTTTTATTCCTCCTATCATTGCAAGAGAAATACCCGTATTTCCGCTTGTTGGTTCAATAATGATATCTCCCTTTTTGAGTTTTCTTTCTTTTTCAGCCTTTTTTATCATAAAAAGAGCAATTCTGTCTTTTATTGAACCTGTCGGATTGAATCCCTCAAGTTTGGCAAAAATTTTGACTCCTTTTTTTGGAGAAAGTTTTTTAATTTCAACCAAGGGTGTGTTTCCAATGGTATCTAAAATATTTTTTACCATAAAATAAAAAAATCCCTTCTTTGGAGAGATTGGTTTTAAGTTTTTTATTTTTTATTTAGAGAATTTAAACCAACCCCTCCTTAAAGGGACTTTTTCTTGCAGCAGTAACAACAATTTCTATGAAAAATTCTTATCATATTTTTATAATATTAATTTTTCTTTTAGGTAAGTCAAGTTTTTATGAAATTTATTTTTCGAAAACCTATTTCAGGTAAAAAAAGAGGAAGAAAGATTGGTTTCCCAACGATTAATCTTCCTTTAAGAAAAAAAGACAAAATAAAAAGAGGTGTTTATTTAATCAAAGCTAGAATCAAAGATAAAATTTTTTTTGGAGTAGCAAATGTAGGAGAGGCTAAAACTTTTGGAGAAAAAGAGGAAAAAATTGAACTTCACCTTTTTGACTTTAAACAAAAAAAAATAGATTTTAAAATAAAAGTTTGGTTTTTAAAATATTTAAGGAAGGTAAAAAAATTTAAAAACGAAAAAGAGCTTAAAGAAGCAATTAAAAAAGATATTAAAAAAGCTAAAAAATGTTTACCGGAATTATTAAAGAAATTGGAAAAATAAAAAGAAAAAAAGAGATTCAAGGAAAGGTAATTTTTGAGATATTTGCTCCAAAGATTATAAATGAAATTAAAAAAGGTTCCTCAGTCGCAGTAAACGGGGTTTGCTTGACAGTGATAAAAAAAGAAAAAGAAAGTTTTTTTGTCGAACTTGGCAGAGAAACTTTAAAAAAAACTACTTTAGAAAAACTTTTTTTTGGAAAGAAAGTTAATCTTGAACCTTCTTTAAAATTTGGAGATGAGCTTGGAGGGCATATTGTTTTAGGGCATATTGATGGTAAAGGAAAGATAAAAAAAATAAAAAAATTTTCTAATGGATGGCTAATGGAAATTTCTTTTCCAAAAGATTTAAAAAAATATATTATTAAAAAAGGATCAATTGCTTGTGATGGTGTTTCTTTAACAATTAATGGTGTCAAAAAAGAAAGTTTTGAAGTTTTTTTGATTCCTTTTACTTTAGAGAATACTACTTTGGGTGAGAAAAGAATTGGTGATGAAATCAACCTTGAAATAGATATCTTCGCTCGCTATCTCCTTGAAAGTAGTAATTTCCTACGATCGTAGAGAATTACTACTTTTTCTTGCTTGGTTTTTAAAATTTTTTATAATTTCAAATTATGCCAAAAGTTTTTGAAGGTAAACTTCAAGGCGAAGGTTTAAAAATTGGAATTTTGGTTTCAAAATTTAATGAGACAATTACAGAAAAGCTTTTGGAGGGGGCTCTTGAAGCTTTAAGAATGTGCAATGTTAAAGACAAGGATATAGAAATTTTCAAAATTCCTGGAGCTTTTGAGTTTACATTTTTTTTAAAAAAACTTGCAAAGTCTAAAAAATACGATGCCATAATTTGTCTTGGTTGTGTAATTAGAGGAGAAACTGCTCATTTTGAATATGTTGCTAGCGAGAGTGCAAAAGCAGTTGGAAAGGTGAATTTTGAATATGATACACCTTGCACTTTTGGGATTTTGACCTGTAATGATACTCAAGAGGCTCTTGAGCGTTCTGGAATAAAAAAAGGCAATAAAGGATTTGGAGCAGCGTTGAGTGCAATTGAACTTGCGAATTTAGTGAAGAAGACTCAACTTTAAAGATGTTTAAAAAACTTATTTCTTTTTATCATTATTTTTTAAATTTTTTTTGGGCACTCTTTTGTGGTTTCCCTTCAAAAAAAATCACTCTCATCGGGGTTACTGGAACTAAAGGAAAAACTTCAGTTTGTGATTTTTTAGTAAAAATTTTTGATAAGGCAAACATCAAAAATGCTTCAATTAACTCTTTGTATTTAAAAACAGACAAAGAAATTAAAAAAAATCTTTTTAAAATGACAATGCCAGGGAGAGGTTTTTTGCAAAGATTTTTAAAAAAAGCACTAATCAAAGGATGCAAAGTTGCCATAATTGAAGTTACCTCTGAGGGAATACTCCAACATCGGCAAAAATTTTTAGACTTTGATGCCCTTATTTTTACCAATCTTTCACCTGAGCATATCGAAAGACATGGTTCTTTTTTGAGCTATAAAAAAGCCAAAGGGAAGCTTTTTTCTGAACTTAAATTTTCTTCAAAAAAAAGAAAAAAAATTTTTGTAAATTTAGATGATAAATTTGCAAAATATTTTTTGTCATTTTTTGCAGATGAAAAATGGGCAACTACTACAAAGGAAAAACTTCCGGATTTTTTTTACGATTTACCTCTTAAAGAAAATATTAAAGTCGTGCAGGCAAAAATTCTTGAAGTTTCAGAAAAAGGAACTTTTTTTGAAATTTTAGGAAAAAAAATTCATTTAAAGCTTCTTGGAGATTTTTTTGTTGAAAATGCGAGTTTAGCAGTGGCTTGTGCTTTGTCCTTTGGAGTTTCTTTTGAAGTGATAAAAGAAGCTTTAGAGGAAGTTCAAAAAGTCCCAGGAAGAATGGAAATTGTTTCAAAAAAGCCTTTAGTGATTGTAGATTACGCCCATACTCCAAAGGCTTTAATAGAGGTTTATCAAAATCTTAAAAAAATTTTTAAAAAAGATTTGATATGTGTTTTAGGATGTGCTGGAGGAGGAAGAGATCGCTGGAAAAGGCAGGTAATGGGAAGGATTGCAGATAATTTTTGCAAAAAAATTTTTTTGACTAATGAAGATCCCTATGATGAAGATCCTGAAAAAATTTTAGAAGATATTGAAAAAGGAATTTCAAACAAAAAGAAAGTTTTAAAAATTCTTGATAGAAAAGAAGCCATTAAAAAAGCTTTACTTTCTAGCAAAGATGAAGTTGTTATGATCACTGGTAAAGGAGCAGAGCCTTGGATGTGTCTGAAAAAAGGAAAAAAAATTCCCTGGGATGATAGAGAGATTGTAAAAATAAACTTAAATCTTTTTCACAATTTTTAAGTTTATAATATAATATTGAAAAAATATAAAGATTTTTTAAAATGAAAAGTGTTAAAAAGGAAGGGGTTGTTTTGGAACTTCTGCCAAATGCCCTCTTTAAGATTAAATTAGATGACGGAAAAGAAATTTTAGCCTATCCTGCAGGTAGAGTAAGGAAGGGAAGAATAAGAATTCTCCCTGGCGATAAAGTAATAGTTGAACTTTCAGTTTATGATCAAAAAAGAGGGCGGGTTATTTGGAGAAAATAAAATAAAATTTTATGAAAGTTAAATCATCAGTTAAAAAAATTTGTAAAGATTGTAAAATCGTCCGCAGAAAAGGACGAGTCTATGTTATTTGCAAAAAAAATCCAAGACACAAACAAAGACAAGGATAAAAAATTATGAGAGTTGCAGGTGTTGAAATACCACCAGACAAACAAATTATTGTTTCTTTAACTTACATTTACGGAATTGGTTATCCTTCTGCTAAAAGAATTTTAGATGAGGTAGGAATTTCTCCATATAAAAGAGCTAAAGATTTAACTCAAGAAGAAGTGGAAAAGATTAAAAGAATAATTGAGACAAAATATAAAGTGGAGGGAGAATTAAGAAGAGAAGTAATGATGAATATAAAAAGGTTGAAAGAAATTAAATGTTGGCGAGGTTTGCGCCATATTAAAGGTTTGCCGGTAAGGGGACAAACTACAAGAAAAAATTCAAGAACGGTAAGGGGTAATATTAGAAGAACGGTCACCTCAGGTAAGAGAAAACCACCTTCACCAAAATAATTTAAAAATATGGGGAAAACCAGAGTTTATAAACAAAAAAAAGAAGACATATTAAAAGAAAAAGAATTAGTTGAAGAAAAAATTGCCAAGGCGGTTTCAGTAAAACTAAAAAAGAAAAAAATTACTGAAGTTCATTTTTATATTAAATGCACTTATAACAACACAATTATGACATTAACCGATACTCAAGGAAATGCTTTATTTTGGGCATCTGCTGGGTATTTAGGATTTAAGGGGACAAAAAAAGGAACTCCTTTTGCAGCTCAAAAAGTGGCTGAAGTGATGTCTGCGGTAATTAAAAAAATTGGGATTCAGAAGGTTTCTGTTTTTATCAAAGGGGTGGGACCAGGAAGAGATACCGCTCTTAAGACTTTAGCTCAAAAAGGAGTGGAAGTTTTTTATATAAAAGATGTCACTCCTATTCCTCATAACGGTCCTCGACCTCCAAAAAGAAGAAGAGTTTAATAAATGAGAGAAGATTATAAATGTAAAATTTGCCGCCGTCTTGGTGAAAAACTTTTTCTGAAAGGAGAAAAATGTCTTTCTCCAAAGTGTCCACTTTTAAGAAAACCTTACCCTCCAGGGAATCTTCCAAAAAGAAGAAAATCAATAACTCTTTCCGAATATGGAAAAATGCTTCGGGAAAAGCAAAAATTAAAAAGGATGTATCTTTTAAAAGAAAGGCATTTTAGTAAAATTGCCAAAGAAGTTTTGGAAAAAAAGGGAAAAGAGGATGTTTCCAAACTTTTTATCAAACGACTTGAAATGAAATTATTTAATGTGATTTTCAGGATAGGTTTTGCTAAATCTCGAGATCAAGCAAAACAACTTGTCTCCCATGGACATTTTCTTTTAAATGGAAAAAGAACGAATATTCCCACAATTGAACTGAAAGTAGGAGATGAAATTCATTTAAGAAAAAGTTCTCAAAAAAATATTTATTTTCAACAAATTTTGCCTACAATTAAAAAAGAAGAAATTCCAGATTGGCTTTCTTTAAATGAAAAAGACTGGAAAATTAAAGTGATAAAAGAACCAGATCCAGAAAAGATCGCTTTAAAGGTCGATGTCCCATTAGCGCTAAGCTTTTATTCTAAATAAAAAAAATAAAAAAATGGAAATTACACCTTTTTCTTTAAAGGTTTTAGAAAAAGATAAAAAAAGAATTCTTTTTGAAATCGAGCCTTTACTTCCAGGTTATGGAGTGACTTTAGGGAATGCTTTGCGAAGAGTGCTTTTATCTTCAATTGAAGGATCTGCCATTACTGAGGTTGAGATAAAAGGAGCAAGTCATGAGTTTAACACCCTTGATGGAGTAAAAGAAGATGTTTTGGAAATTTGTTTAAATTTAAAAAAGGTGAGAATAAGAATGTCAAATTTAGAAGAGGCTGAAATTTCTTTAAAAGCAAAAGGACCTCAAAGAGGAGAAAAAGAAATTAAAGCCGGAGACATTGAAACTCCTCCAGGGGTGGAGATAGTAAACAAAGATCTTAAAATTGCCACTTTAACTTCTCCAAAAGCTTCTTTAGAGATGACAATGAAAGTAAAAAAAGGGAGAGGTTATGTGCCTGCTGAAATGCTGAAGGAGAAAAGAGGGAAGATAGGTAAAATCTATTTAGATGCTATTTTTTCACCCATAGAAAATGTTGCTTTTTGGGTAGAGGAAGTAAGATTTGAAAAAAGAACAGATTATAACAAACTAAAAATGGAAATTTTAACTGATGGGCAAGAAACTCCAGAAGAGGCTTTGAAAAAAGCAATTGATATTTTAATATCTCATTTTGAGAAAATAAAAGAGAAGATAAAATAAAATATGCGTCATCGCAAAAAAGGAAGAAAGTTCCATCGAAAAAGAGATCAAAGAAAAGCTTTAATGAGAAATTTAGCCGAGAGTTTAATTTTACATGAAAAAATAGAAACAACACTGGAGCGAGCAAAAGAGTTAAGATCATTTGTTGAGAAAAAAATTACTAAAGCAAAGAGAGGAGGACTTTCTGCAATGAGATATTTAAGAAGATTTTTTTCAAAAGAGATTGCAAGAAAATTAATCAAAGAAGTCGCCCCCCGTTTTAAAGGAAAACCAGGAGGTTATACCAAAATTATCAAACTTGGTAAGAGAAAAGATGGAGCCGAGATGGCAAAAATTAAATTATGCCAATAAAGATTGATGCTAAAAATAAAACTTTAGGAAGATTGGCCTCAGAGATCGCAAAGATTTTGCAAGGAAAGCACCGCCCTGATTATGATTCAAGGAAAGTAGGGGACGAAGTAATTGAAGTTTACAATATTTCTGAAATGAAAATTTATCCTAAAAAACTTGAGAAAAAATTTTATGTTTGGCATACTGGTCATCCCGGAGGTCTGCGAAAAAAATCTTTAAAAGAACTTTTTGAAAAAAAACCCGAGGAAGTTTTGAAAAGAGCGGTTTGGGGAATGCTTCCCAAAAACAAATTGAGAAAAAAGAGAATAAAAAGATTAAAAATTAAAAAATGATGAGGAAAAAAGACCCAAATTTTT
>CAZRAI010000027.1:0-7911 GCA_964598115.1 uncultured Candidatus Saccharibacteria bacterium
GATGCTTTTTTTATATTTTCTAAATTGCCAAAATGAGAAATTAAATTTTGGGCAATGGTTAAAACATTTTCTCCTTTTTTTCCTTTTTCAATTATCAATGCCAAAAGTTCGGCTAAAGATAAATTATCAACTCCGATCTTTTTAAGGCGCTCTCTGGGGTGTTCTTCTTTTGGGAGGTCGTGAAGGGTAAAATATTTGTTCATATTCTTATCCCATTAAATCATCCACGCCAATATCTAATGGTTTGGTGCGAGTCATTTTTTTCTAAAGAACATCTTTTTCTGTCTTAACTTTTTATCAAAAAATTCTCGGAGGGGGTGGGATTCGAACCCACGCGGGCTTCCGCCCAGCGGTTTTCAAGACCGCCCCGTTAGTCCGCTCCGGCACCCCTCCAAATCCTTTCAGGATTTGAGAACCCCAAAATTACCTCATTTTCATTATAAGAAAAACTACTTAAACAAACAAATTACAATATCAGCAACATTTGTTCCTGTAGGACCTGTCTTAAGTTCGGCTTTAAGTCTTTTAAGCAAAGTGGCAGAATCAAATTTTTGAAGATATTTTTCATAATTAATTTTTCTTTTTTTTGCTTCTTCAAAAGTTTTTGCTGAAATTATTCCTCCAGCAATATCTGATTGACCATCTACCCCATCAGTTCCTCCGCAAAGCACCCAAATATTAAAAAGTTTTTCTTGATAAAGTTTTTTTGCTAAAAGAGCACAAAGATACGACATCCTTCCTCCTTTTCCTGGAGATTTTGTTTTAATTTCAACTGTTGGTTCTCCTCCAAAAATTAAAAAGAATTTTTTCTTTTTTTGAAATTTTTTAATCTCCTGAAAAATTTTTTGAGCGGTTTTTTGAACTTCACCTTTTATTTTTTCTTTTATAATTTTTCCTTTAAAGCCTTCTTTTTGAAGTTCTTTTTTTGCTTCAGTTAAAGCATCATCATTTTTAGCACAAATCAAATAAAGAGTTTTTTGAGAAGTAAACAAAGGATCACCTGGTTTTGGATTTTCTTCAATCTCTCCCTTTTTACCTTTTTCTAAAAAATTTCTCACCCTTTTGGGAACTTTATCTAAAAGGGAGTATTTTTTGAGCACATTTATCGCATCTTCAAAAGTTGACGGATCAGGCACTGTCGGACCAGAGGCTATTACTGATGGATCATCATTGATTGTTGGCACATCAGATAAAGCAAGAGTCGCAAAAAAGAAAGCATTTTTCGCAAAAAGACGAAGTTTTCCTCCTTTCAGTTTGTCAATATGCTTTCTTACAATGTTAACTTCATAAATATCAGCCGGAACTTTTTTTAAAAGTTTGACTGTCTTTTTATAATCAGAAAGAGAAATTCCATTTTGAGGAAAAGACATCAAATCAGAACCTCCTCCAGAAAGCAAAAACAAAATTAAATCCTTTTTTTCTGCTTTTTTGGCAATCTCTAAAATCTTTTTTGCTCCCAAAACTCCTTCTTTTTTTGGCAAAGGATGACCTCCTTGATAAAGAAAAATTTTTTTAATCTTCCTTTTAGGAAGATAATGACAAATTATCGCCCCTTCTTTTATTAGATCACCGAGAATTTCAGAGGCTTTTTTTGCCATCAAAAAACTTGCCTTTCCTGCTCCCAAAAGATAAATGTTTTTGATTTTTTTAAGTGAAAATCTTTTTTTTCCTATCTTCAAAAAATCATTTTCTTTTTTCAAAAATTTTGGCAAAAAATTTTTGGGTAAAACTTTTTCAACTCCTTTTTTAAAAACTTTTTTGAGAAGTTTTTTCATAAAATTCTTTTTTTAACTACAGGACCCTTTTTTGTGTCCTGAATTTCATAGCCCATTTTTTTAATTTTTTCTCTGATTTTATCTGCCTCTTCAAATTTTTTTTCTTTGCGATACTTTTCTCTTTTTTTTAAAAGTTCCAAAATCTCTTGGGGAGTTTTTTCTTCTTTTTTTTCTAAAAGATTTAGTCCAAAAACTTTATCAAAATCAGAAATTAAAAAAGTTTTCTCATAATTTTCCAAAAATTTTGCCTCTAAAACTTGGTGCAATAAAGCCAAAGTTTGAGGAGAGTTGAGATTTTGACCAATAATTTTTTTGAATTCTTTTTTTATCATTAAGGCTTTTTTTGAAATTTTTTTTCTTTTTGCTTTCTTTTTAAGATGAGAAATTTTTTCTTTTAAAGAAAAAAGTGTTTTTTGAGAAAAAGAAAGCGCGGTAAATGAGAAATCTAAAGGTTTTTGATAATGAGTGTTTAAAAATAAATAACGCAATGCCAAAGGATGGTAGCCTTTTTTTTCAATATCTTTAAGAGTTAAAATATTTCCTTTGGACTTTGCCATTTTTTGTTTTTTTTGACGCAAGAAAGCAGAGTGTATCCAAAACCTTGAAAGTTCTTTTGAAAAAGCAGCCAAAGTCTGGGCTCTCTCATTTGGATGATGAATCCAGATATGATCCTCTCCTCCAGTATGAATATCCAAAGGAACACCCAAGATTTTTGAACTCATCACAACACATTCTGTGTGCCATCCAGGAAATCCTTTTCCCCAAGGAGATGACCATTCCATCTCTCTTTTTTTATCTTTTGGAGAAAATTTCCATAAAGCAAAATCAGTTGGGTTTCTCTTTCCTGACACCATCTCCACTCTTGCTCCGGGCAAAATTTTTATTTCTTTTCCCCAAAGTTTTCTGTAATCTTTGATTTTGGAAGTGTCAAAATAAATTCCATCTTCAAGACGGTAAGTAAAACCTTTTTTTTCTAAAATTTTAATAAACTCAATTTGATCTTTGATGTACTCTGTTGCCCGAGGAAATTTTTGAGGAAAAATGCAGTTAAGTTTTTTTAAATCTTTTTTAAACTCATTTTCATAAAATCTTGCTATTTCCCAAGCGGATTTTCTTCTTTTTTGAGCACTGAGTAGAATTTTATCCTCCCCCGTATCTGCATCAGAAACTAAATGTCCCACATCGGTAATGTTCATCACATGATAAACCTTGTAGCCATAATAAAGAAGTGCTCTTTTTAAAAGATCAACAAAAACAAAATATCTTAAATTCCCGATATGGACGTAATCATAAACAGTTGGACCACAAGAGTAAAGTTTTACTTCTTTTTTTGAAGTTTTAAATTTTTGAATTTTATGGGATAGTTGGTTGTAAAGATACATAAACTACATTTTTAATGGCGGCTTAATTCCCAAAAATGAAAAGAGCAAAGTAAAGCAAACCTTTAAGGCAAGAATTATCTCAAATCTTAAAGAATTCACTTTTCCTTCCTCCACCACAGGGAATTTTTCATAAAATTGATGAAAAAGCAAAGTTAGTTTTTTAATTTTCTCAATCAAAAGATTAAGTTCAAAGTTTTCTCCAAGTTTTCTTATTAAATCTTTTGTCTTAACAACCTCCAAAATGAGTTCTCTTTCAAGGTTAGACAAAGAGTGCGTCATTTTGATCTCCTTTGTTTGCGCTTTTTTCTCAATTCCCAAAATCCTTACCCAGGCGTATTCTGCTCGAAAAAGAGGATTTTTTTCTGACTTTTCTTTGGCTAAATCTAAATCAAACTCCATTGGGGTATCTAAACTTTTTGATAAAAAAAACCACCTGCAAGCGTCAAGACCAACTTCATTTACCAAATCTTCAAGCCAAATAACTCTCCCTTTTCTTTTTGAAAGTTTTCCCTTGCCTTTTAAAGAGACAAGTTGAGAAATCAAAATTTTAAGTTTTATTTTTGGAAATAAAATTTTAAAAATTTTTTCCATTCTTTTTTTATGATGCTGGTGATCCGCACCCCAAATGTCTATAAGAAACCTAAACCCTCTTTTTATTTTATTTTTATGATAAGCAATATCTGATAAAAGATAACTTGGGGTTTTGTCTTTTCTCAAAAGAACCGCATCTTCTTCTCCAAAAGGTCTTAAAGAAATCCACAAGGCTTGATCTTTTTCATAAACCATTTTTTCTCTTTTTAAAAAATTAAGCGTTTTTTGGAAATCACCCTTTTTGAAAAGATTTTCTTCTGAAATATAAAAATCAAATTTAATTTTGAGTCCTTCTTTCAAAAATTTTTTAATTTCCTGCAAAATTAATTTTGAGGCTCGATGTCCTAAAAGGGCAGGATCCTTTTTTCGAAAAGAGATCTTTTTTTTTATTTTTTTTAAAAAATCAAAGGAATAAGCCTGGCTTTGTCCCAGAATTGATTTTCCAAGTTCAATAATTTGGGTGTTAAATGTTCCATCATTTACAAAATATTCTTTTTTGAGATCAAAGTTTAAAAAAGAAAGGAGGCGTGAAAGAACATCCCCAAAAAACGCTCCTCTGGCATTTCCAATATGTAAAAAAGAGGTGGGGTTTGCTGAAACAAACTCAAGTAAAGTTTTTTTTCTTTTGCCCAAATTTTTTTTAAAAAACTTCTCTTTTTTTTTAAGAACTTCTTTTAAACTTAAAACTAAATATTCTTTTTTAAAATAAAAGTTCAAAAAGCCATTTTTTGGTTCTATTTTTTCTAAAAACGAAGGAGATTTTTTTTCTATTTTTTTTGCTAAATCTTTGGCGATTTTTTGAGGGTTCTTTTTTTTCTTTTTTGCCAAAAGAAAAGGTGTCGTTGAGTAAACATCGCCAAATTCTCCTTTGGAAGAATATTCTAAAAGAAAATTTATTTCCGAAAATTCTTTTTTTAAAAAATTTTGAAGTTTCTCTTTAAGCATTCAAAAATTTTAAAGAAATTATCTCCAAATTTGAAGACCATATTTTTGAGCCAAGTTTAAAGCTTTTTGATACTCTTTTGAGGTAATTTTTCTTGACAAAGAAGGAAAATTTAAAGCCTGCCAACAGGGGTAGTACTGATCCATTACATTCAGAGTGATTTTTTTTGAAATTTGGGCAAGGGCTGAGAAAACTTTTTCAGAAAAAGATAAGTTTTCTGGTAAAACAAGATGCCGTACAAGAAGCCCTCTTTTTGCAATCTCATTTTCTAATTTTAATTCCCCCACCTGACGCCACATTTCTTTAATTGCAGATTTTGCAATTTCAAAATACCTCGGAGCAGAAGAAAATTTTTCTGCAAATTTATTTTCACCGTATTTAAAATCAGGAAGATAAATATCAACCACTCCTTCAAGAAACTTCAGAACCTCAATTTTTTCATAAGCGTTTGAGTTCCAAACAATTGGCAAAGAGAGTCCTTTTTTTTGAGCAAGATAAATCGCAGAAAGAATTTGAGGAAGTTGATGAGTTGGAGAAACAAGATTAATATTTTCACAACCAATATTTTGTAAATAAATCATTATTTTGGCTAAATCTTCAATTTCTATTTCTTTTCCTTCACCAAGTTGAGAAATCTCAAAATTTTGGCAAAAAACACAAGAAAGATTGCAAAAAGTAAAAAATATTGTTCCTGAACCTCCTTTTCCTACAAGGCAACTCTCTTCTCCAAAATGAGGATGAAAAGATGACAAAAAAGGCTTTATTCCAGTTTTGCAAAAACCTTTCTCACCTTCTTTTCTTTTTGCTCCGCACTCTCTGGGACAAAGTTTGCAAGGTGAAATAAAACCCCAAACTTTTTTTAATCTTTTTTGCCATTCTTTTTCTGAAAGATTTAAATAAGAAGGGTATTTTCCCATTTAATTTTTTGTATTATATATCAATATCAACTGACAAAAAAATTCTTTTTCTTTTTCTTTTCTTCCTTTCTTCTTTTCTTCTTTTCTTTTTTTCTTTTTTTAGATTTAAATAAAATTAAACATTTTAAGGCGATCGCTTCTAAATGTTCAATTTTTAAAATTTAGTTTTAAAATCTAAATTAAATTAAACTTTAAAAGAAGTTCCTCTTGATTGGTAATATTTTTAGCAAGGACAATTCTCACATATCTTCGAATTTTTAAAACCTCAACCAAAAAATTAATTTCATCTTCGCATGGATAAGGAAAAATAAAAACACTTTTTTGAATCTTTAAAAAACCTAATTTTTTGAGTTTATCTCTAAAAATCTCTCTTTGATATCTCTTTTTCTCAGGAATATCAAAAATAACGATTCTCCATTTTTTATCCCATCGCGATGGAATTTCTATTTCCATCTCTTCAAGTTTACACTCAAGAGCCTTCAACTTGCCTTTGTCAGTTAAAATAACTTCAATTTTTCCATGAGATTTCTCTTTAAAGGCAATCAATCTTTGATGATAAAATTCTTTTATAATTCTTCTTAAATGTTGTCGATTGATTTTTTTCCATTCTTTATGAATTCCTTTGATTATTTTCCAGGCTCCCCTTCCTTGAGAAAGATAAAGAGCCAACCCACCAAAAAGTAAAAGCAAAACTTTCTTTTTTAAAGCTCCCCACCGATAATTTTTTTTAAAAATCTTCTTTTTCAATTTCATTTTTCATTTTTGTTTTAATTTTAACATTTAAAAGCGATCGCTTTTAAATGTTTTAATTTTAACTTTTGCTTATCTTCCTTCTTCTTCCTTTTTCTTCCTTTTTCTTTTTTATTTCTTTGACTCTAAAGATTTTTTAAAAGGTTTTCTAAAATTTTTTTTGCTTCATGAGGAGAAATTTTTCCTTTTGTTTTTTGAATCATTTTTCCTAAAAGGAAATTCAAGGCGGTCTTTTTTCCTCTTTTGCAGTCCTCAACTGCTTTTTTTTGCTCATTTATTACCTCAAGGGCTATTTTTTCAATCATCCCTTTTTCTGAAATTAAAGAAAGTCCTTTTTCTTTTACCATTTCTGAAGGATCACCTCCTTTTTTTATCATCTCAGAAAGGAGTTCTTTTGCAACATGAGGGGAGATTTTTCCTTCCCAGAGCATAATTAAAGTTTCAGCAAAATTTTCAGGAGTGAGTTTCATTTTCTCAAAAGGAATTCCTTCTTTTTTTAAAGTACCTGAAAGATAAACTAAAAGAAAATCACAAAGAGAAGAAATAATTCTTTTTTCTTGAGCCTGAGGGATTTTTTCAAATTTCATCCAGTTTTTAACTTCTGAAACTGCACTTTCAAAAAAATAACTTAACTCTTTTTTTGAAATCAAAATCTCAATTTTTTTATCTTCAAGAAAGGGGAATTCTTTTTTAAATCTTTTTTCTTTTTCCCACGGAAGTTCTGGTAAAAAAATCTCTTCAATGATTTTTTCTTTTTTTAAATCAAATGGTGGAAGATCTGGCTCAAAAAAATAGCGATAATCTTTTGCAGTTTCTTTTTCTCTTTGAAGAACTGTCTCTTTCTTTTTCTCATCCCATCCTCGAGTTTGCTGAAAAATTTTTTCTCCTTTTTTAAGAAGCTCTTTTTGCCTTTCTATTTCAAAACTTATCGCTTCTCTTAGAGCCTTAAAGGAATTTAAATTTTTAATCTCAACTCTTTCTCCTCCTTCTACTGAAACATTTGCTTCAAGGCGAAGATTACCTTTCTCCATTTCTGCTTGAGAAACTTCAAGATATAAAAAAATCTCCTTTAACTTTTTGCAAAAAACTTCAGCCTCTTCCGAACTTTCCATATCTGGCTCTGTCACAAGTTCCATCAAAGGAACTCCTGCTCGATTAAAATCAAGCAAAACATACCCTCCCATATGATAAATTTTTGCGGTATCTTCCTCTATATGAACTCTCCTTATTCTGATTGATTTTTCGCCAAAAGAACCTTTAATTTCTAATTTTCCTCCTTCGCAAAGAGGTAAGCGATACTGAGAAATTTGATACCCTTTTGGTAAATCAGGATAAAAATAATTTTTTCTTTCAAAAAAAACTTTTTTTCGAATTCTTGAACCCAAAGCCTTACCTACTTTTATTACCTTTTTTATTGCTTCTTTGTTGGGCAAAGGAAGCGTTCCCGGATGAGCCAAGCAGATAGGACAAACATGAGTGTTTGGTTCATCATCAGGAAAATTTTTACAAGAGCAAAACATTTTTGATTTTGTGTTAAGTTCAAGATGAATTTC
>CAZRAI010000028.1:0-7846 GCA_964598115.1 uncultured Candidatus Saccharibacteria bacterium
TCAGGGCTTAAAACAGCTGTTTTTTATTATCTTCAAGAAAAAAAAGAAATCAAAAAAATAAAAAAAGAAGTTGCCAAAGGTGTCCTTGAAGCAGTGATTAAAGTTTTGTTAAAAAAAACAAAAAAAGCGGTAAAAAAATATAAAGCGAAAAGTGTTTTTGGTGGAGGGGGTGTTTTTGCAAATGAAATTTTAAAAAAAAATTTCAAAAAAGAATTTAAAAATTTTCGTCTTTTTTTACCTTTAAAAAAATTTTCAACAGACAATGCAGGAATGGTTGCCCTTTGTGGTTTTTTTGAGGCAAAAAAAGGTAAATTTTCATCATTTAAAAAAATAAAACCCAAACCATGATAGAGCTATTTTTAGTCTTTTTTTTGGGAGCTCTCCCATCTCTTTTTTGGCTTCTTTTTTGGAATTTTCAGGATATTCACCCTGAAGAGAAAAAAAAGATTTTTGAAATTTTTGCTTTAGGAGGGGCTTTTGCCTTTTTGGCTTATTTTTTAGAATGCTTTTTCCCTTTTTTGGGAGAAGGTAATTTTGAACTTTTTTTATATTTCTGGTTCGGAGTAGGTTTGATTGAAGAGGGAGTAAAATATCTTCCTTTACCTTTAAGAGTATTTAAAAGCCACCATTTTGATGAACCAATAGATGTAATTATTTATCTTGTAAGTTCTTCTCTGGGTTTTAGCATGATGGAAAATATTTTTTATCTCAGTGATGAAGAAATTCTTCTTACGAGTATAACCCGAGGAATTTTGCCTACCTTTTTTCATACTCTTTCAACTACAATTTTAGGATTTTTTGTTGTTTTAAGTTTTTTTTACCTTAAAAAGAAAATCTATTTTTTATTTTTGGGTTTTCTTGAAAGTTCTTTTTTCCACGGACTTTATGATTTTCTGGTAGAAAAAATTGATCTCTCAATATCTGAAATGAAAATTTCTTTAATCTTTTTTTATTTCAAAATTTTTGTTATACTTTTCTTTTTCTTAATAGTGATAAATTATTTAATCCTCAAAAAGGTCAAAAAAATAAAACCTGTTTGCAAAATTTAAAAATGGAAGATTTTTTTGAAAAAATTTCACCCTCAAAAGAAATAGAAGAAGAGAAAGAAACTCAAGAGGGAGGAGAACTTGCGGTTGATGTTTACCAAACAGAAGAAGAATTTGTTGTTGTTTCAACAATTGCAGGGGTTGACCCCGAGGATTTAGAGATAGAAATTCACAATGACACTGTCTCAATTAAAGGCGAAAGAAAAAAAATTGAAGAAGTTCCAGAAAAAGATTATCTTTATCAAGAATGTTTTTGGGGATCTTTTTCAAGATCAATTGTTTTGCCAGAGGAAATTGACCCAGAGAATGCAAAAGCAGTTTTGAAAAACGGGGTTTTAGTGCTCAGACTTCCTAAAATTAAAAAAGTAAAAACCTTTAAACTGAAGGTGGAAAAAGAATAAATGCCAGATGCGAAAAAGAAGTGTTTTAATTTTCTTTTTAATTTTTTTTGGAATTTTAGGATTTATTTTTTTGGTTTTAAAATTTTCTGAAAAAAGATTCGCCCCAGGGGTTAGAGTGGCTTTTGTTGATTTATCTTTCCTTCCTTTTGAGAAAGGAGAAAGCTTAATAAAAACTCGACTTGAAAAATTTAAAAAAGAGGAAATTTCTTTTTTTTACCAGAGAAAAAAATCTCAAATTTCTTTTGAAAAATTAAAACTTGATTGCGAAATAAAAAAACCTCTCAAAAAAGCATATAAAGTAGGAAAAACCGGAAATATTATTGAAAAACTCAAACAAAATTGGCAATGTCTCCGAGGAGGATGTATTTTTCCTTTAGAATGTAAAATTTCTGAAGAAGAACTTGATAGGTTTATCACTCAAGAGTTTGGAAATTTTGAAATTTTTCCTCAAAATGCAGAAATTTCTTTAAATCCTTACACCCTTAAAATTTCTATTAAAAAAGAAAAAGAAGGAAAATTTTTCAAAAGACAAAAAATAAAAAAAGCCTTGGAAAAAGAAGCCGGATTTTTACAAAAAACAGATGTATTTTTAGTTTTGGAAGAGGAAAAACCTCTAATTAAAGAAGAGTCCGCAAAAAAAGCAAAAAAAGAGGCTGAAGAAATCTTAAAAAATGCTCCTTATTTGGTCTTTGCCAAAAATAAAGTCTTTTATCTTTCTTCAAAAAGGGTGGCTCAATTTTTAAATTTTTTCTCTGCAGGAAAAGAGATAAAAGTTATTTTAGATGATGATTCTCTTAAAAGATATCTTTTTGAAATCAAAAGGTATGTAGATTTACCACCCCAAAATCCTGTCTTAATTTTTTATAAAGGAAAAATTAAAATCATCTCACCCTCAAAAGAAGGAGAAATAATTGAAATAGAAAAAAATCTTGAAATTCTTAAAGAGGGTATTTTAAAAAAAAGGAAAAAAATTTTTTTAATTTTTAAAAAACAACTTCCTCGAATAAAAGAAGAAGATATTAAAAATCTAAAAATAGAAACTCTTCTTGGTAAAGGAACTTCTAACTTTTTTGGCTCGCCAAAAAACAGAATTCATAATATTAAACTTGCTTCCTCTATTCTTAATGGAATTTTGATCAGTCCAGGGGAGATTTTCTCTTTTAATAAAACTTTAGGACCAACAACACCTGAAAGAGGATTTTTGCCAGAACTTGTAATCAAAAAAAATGAAACTGTCCCTGAATATGGAGGAGGAGTGTGTCAAGTTTCAACAACATTTTTTCGAGCAGCTGTTTTTGCTGGTCTTGAGATTGTTGAAAGGCATCCCCATTCCTTTCCTGTAAGATACTACAGCCCTCAGGGTTTTGATGCAACTGTTTATTGGCCTGGAGTAGATTTAAAATTTAAAAATAACACTGGTGGCTGGATTTTAGTCCAATCAAAAATAAAAGGATACAATTTAACTTTTGAAATTTACGGTAAAAAAATTAACCGCAAGGTCATTGTAAAGGGGCCATATCAATATGACATTAAGCCCGATGGCTCAATGAAAGCCAAACTTTATCAAGAAGTTTATGACAATGGAAAACTTGTTTTAAAAAAAGTTTTTTACTCAAACTATAAATCCCCCAAACTTTTTCCTGTAAGAAGATAGTGGACCGGGGAGGAATTGAACCTCCGACCTTCCCCGTGCGAGGGGGATGTTCTACCACTGAACTACCGGCCCAAAAACCCTTCTTTTATTTCTTGTTTTAATTTTAATATAAAACTTTTCTGAAAAAAATCAGCAAAAAGACTTTTTAGCTCTCGGTTTTTGAAAAAAACAACCAAAATGTAAGGTAACATTTTAAGGCGATCGCTTTAAAATGTTACATTTTTATATTCTAATATTTCTTGAGAGTTTTGAGTTTTTTGAATTTTAATTATTATAAAATTATGAAAATCGAAGAAAAAATCTATCTAAACGCTCTAAATTTGGCTTTCTCGCCAAACATTGAAAAAGTTTGGAAAATTTTAAAAAAAATCCCCTCACCCAAAAAAGCCTTTTTATCTTTAAAATTAAAAATTGATCCCGAAAAAGAATGGAAAAAACTAAAAAAAGAAAAAATTAAATTTATCACCAAAGATGAAAAAGAATATCCTCCTCTTTTGCGAGAAATTCCAAATCCTCCTTTAGGAATATATTTAAAAGGAGAAATCAAAAAAGATGAAAAATATTTAGCGATTGTTGGTTCACGTAAAGCTTCAAATTATGGAAAAATGGCTCTTGAGGAAATTTTGCCACCTTTACTTGATGATTTTGTCATTGTTTCTGGTTTTGCTAAAGGGATTGATGCTTTATCACACAAAATTTCTCTTTCTTTTAAAAAAAGAACAATTGCGGTCCTTGGTGCAGGACTTGATATTATTTATCCAAAAGAGCATAAAAAACTTTTCAAAGAAATAGAAAAAAACGGGGCTTTAATTTCTGAGTATCCTTTAGGAACAAAACCATATTCTTTTAATTTTCCTTTACGAAATCGAATTATTGCCGGAATTTCTTTAGGAGTTTTGGTAGTTGAAGCCAAAGAAAAATCAGGCTCTTTAATTACCGCAAATTTTGCTTTGGATTTTGGAAGAGAAATTTTTGCCATCCCTGGTTCTATTTTTTCTCAAAATACAAAAGGAACTCACAAACTAATAAAAGAAGGGGCAAAACTTGTTGAAAAAGGAGAAGATATTTTAGAAGCCTTTAATATTAAAAAAGCCATTATTAAAGAAAAGGAGATCAAACCTAAAAATGAAGAAGAGAAAAAAATTCTTGATACTCTTAAAGAAAGTCCTTTAACTTTTGATGAGATTTTTAAAAAAACTAAAATTGAAGTTTCAAAACTTAACTCAACTCTTCTTTTAATGGAAATTGAAAAGAAAATCAAAAAAAGTGGAAATTTGTATAAAATAAATCAATGAAACTTTTAATTGTTGAATCTCCTACAAAAGCGAAAACATTACAAAAATTTTTAAAGAGTCATTATATTGTCAGATCCTCTTTTGGGCACATTCGAGACCTCCCTGAAAAAGAATTCGGAGTGGAAATAAAAGAAGGGAAATTTTTCCCAAAATATGTCATTCCAAAAAACAAAAGAAAAGTTATTTCTGAACTCAAGAAATATCTTAAAAAAGCGAAAGAGATAATTTTAGCCACTGATGAGGATCGCGAAGGAGAAGCCATTGCTTGGCATCTGAAAGAGGTTCTTAAAATTGAAAATCCCAAAAGAATTGCTTTTCATGAAATTACAAAAGATGCTATTCAGAATGCTTTAAAAAATCCGCGCCAAATTAATCTCAATTTAGTTCAAGGTCAAATTGCAAGAAGAGTGCTTGATAGAATTGTTGGATATCGTCTTTCCCCTCTTTTATGGAAAAAAATTAGAGGAGGACTTTCTGCAGGAAGAGTTCAATCAGTAGCCCTAAATTTAATTTGCGAGAGAGAAAAAGAAATTAGAAATTTTAAACCAGAGCCTTACTGGACAATTGAAGTTTTATTTCAAAAAAAATCTGGAGAAAAATTTTTTGCGATTTTAAAAAAAATAAAAGGAGAAACTTTAGGAGAGCCGGGAATAAAAGATGAAAAAAAGGTTCAAAAAATTGTTGAAGAAATAAAAAAACTTTCTTTTTTTGTAAAAAAAGTTGAAAAAAAAGAAATTAAAAAAAATCCCCTTCCTCCTTTTATTACATCAACACTTCAACAAACTGCTTGGCAAAAACTAAAATTCCCTGCTAAGTTCACAATGAAACTTGCTCAAAATCTTTATGAAAAGGGCTTTATCACTTATCACCGCACTGACTCTTTTAACATTTCAAAAAAAGCCTTTTTTCAAGCAAAAAATTTTATTGAAAAAAACTTCGGAAAAGAATATTTTGCAGGATTTTTTAGAAAATATCCTTCAAGCTCAAAATTAGCTCAGGAAGCTCATGAAGCCATTCGGCCAACTTTTATTGAAAATACAAAAGAAAAAGTGAAAGCCTATGTTTCAGAAGAGGAACTTAAACTTTATGACCTTGTGTGGAAAAGATTTCTTGCCACTCAAATGAAATCTGCTCTTTTTGAAGAAACAGAAATTGAAATTGAAGGAAACTCTTTTTTATTTTTTAAAAAAGGAAAAAAATTGCTTTTTGATGGTTTTTTCAAAGTTTATCCTTTAGAAATAAAAGAAGAAATCTTGCCTCCCCTTAAAGAAGGAGAGAAACTTTTTTTGTCAAAAATAGAAGCAAAAAAACATTTCACCAAACCTCCTTTACGTTACAGTGATGCTTCTTTAATAAAAACTCTTGAAAAATACGGTATTGGCAGACCTTCAACTTATGCTCAAATTATCTCAATTTTAGAAAAAAGAAAATATGTCAAAAAGAAAAAAGGTTTCTTTTTCCCTACTTTTTTTGGTTTTAAAGTAAATGAGTTTCTTAAAAAAAACTTTCCTGAAATTTTGGATATTAAATTTACCGCAAAAATGGAAGAATTTTTAGATGAAATTGCAAAAGGGAATCTTTTTTGGCAAAAGCCCTTGGCTAATTTTTACTCCCCTTTTCAAAAAAAAGTTGATAAAATTTTAAACGATGAATCTAATCAAAAAAATTGAAGCCGAAGAAATAATTTGGATTGATATTTTAAAACCAAATAAAGAAACTTTAGATTTCCTCAAAAAAATTTATTATTTCCATCCTTTTTTACTTAAAAACATTCTTCCTCCTTTAAGGCATCCTCGCTTTGAAAATTATGGAGAGTATTTTTTCATTGTTTTTCATTATCCATTTTTTGATCAAGGAAACGAAGCCATTGAACCAAGAGAAGTTGATATCATTGTGGGAAAAGAATTTTTAATTACTTTGCATTATCAAAACATTTTACCTTTAAGACGGCTTTTTATTAAATCTTCTTTGTACCAAAAAGAAAAAGAAAAATGGGCAAGAGAAGGAACAGGAAAAATTTTATATTTGGTTTTTATTGAAATGCTAAAAGAAATTCTGCCTCGCCTTGATAGAATTGATAAAAAAATTGATCAAATTGAAAAAATAGTTTTTTCAGGAGAGCACAAAAAAGCCCTTGAAAAAATTGAAAAAACTAAAAAAAACCTCATCCAACTTGAAAGAATTATCCATCCTCAATTGCCTTTATTTAAGTCTTTAAAAGATGAAAGTGCCAGGTTTTTCGGAAGCGAGTTTTATCCTCTTTTTAATGAAATTTTTAATTTGTTTTTAAATGTTAAAGAAATTATTGAAACTCATCACCAAACTTTGAATGAACTTGAAGAGACAAATTCTAACTTATTAAATATCAGAACAAATGAAATTATGAAATTTCTTACCATCATCGCAACAATTGGACTTCCTTTATCTTTGATTTTTTCTTTTTTTGGAATGAATTTTCATTTTGGAACCTCTCTTAAAGAAGTATTTTTTCTTTCTTTTTTTTCTACGGGAACTTTTCTTTTATTTCTGAAAATTAAAAAATGGATTTAAAAAAAATTTTGGATCTTTTTTCCCCAAAATTTTGTCTTTTTTGCCAAAAAGAAGGAGTTTATCTTTGCGATGATTGTTTTCAAAAAGTCGAGATTTTTTCTTCACCTTTTTGTCCTTATTGCCAAAAAAGAAATCCTCAAGGAAAAATTTGTTTCTCTTGCAAAAAGTTTCTTGATTATTTTCTGAGCGCCACAGATTACAAAAAGGTTGAAAAAATTATCAAAGAGTATAAATATCACCTGATAAAAGAACTTTCTGAACCTTTGGCTTATCTTTTGTTAAAATTCCTTAAAAACAACTCTCAAATTGAATTTTTAAAAAATCCACAAGATTTTTTAATTACCTATATTCCTTCAAGTAACTATAAAAAAAGAAAAAGAGGATTTGATCCAGCAGAAGAAATTGCAAAAATTTTAGCCAAAACTTTAAAAATAGATTTTTTGAAAATTTTAGAAAAGAAAAAAGCCACTCAAGATCAAGTAAAACTTTCTTTTGAAGAAAGAAAAACTAATGTAAAAGATGCTTTCAGAACTAATTTTTTTTCTTTTAAAAACAAAAAAATTATCTTAATAGATGATGTAGCAACTACTCTTTCTACCTTGGAGGAAGGAGCAAAAATTCTCAAAAAAGCAGGAGCTCAAAAAATTTATGGAATGAGTGTTGCAAAAGAAATAAGATGAATCAATTATTTTCTTTTTTTAATCTCTTCAGTTAAACGATCGTGAAATTCATCAATCAAATAAGGATGTCTCTTTTTTGCAATCTTAAAAGCTTTTTCAATTCCTTTCTTAAAAGCAATTTCAATTAAATTTTTAATCTCTTTTTCAAAGTTTTTTTGCACAAAATTATTTTCCAAAAAATTCTTTAATTTTCTTTTTTGTTTCTTCTTTTTCTTTTTCT
>CAZRAI010000029.1:0-7721 GCA_964598115.1 uncultured Candidatus Saccharibacteria bacterium
TTTTAGGAAAAAAGCTCATTTTTTTATAAGCAAAATTTATTATAATTTAAATTTTCACTAAACAAAAAATGATTCTTCCGCAAAAACTTTTTTTAACAAAAGGAAAAGGATATCACAAAGATAAACTTTTATCTTTTGAAATGGCACTCAGGTCAGCGGGAATTGAAAAGCAAAACTTAGTTTTTGTCTCAAGTATTTTCCCTCCAGGATGTGAAATTTTGCCTAAAAAAGAAGGATTAAAACTTTTAAAGCCAGGAGAAATTACTTTTTGCGTGATGAGTAAAATACAAACCAAAAATCCAGGGGAACTTATTTCTTCAGCTTTAGCTGTTTCTTTACCCGAGGATAGAAAATCTTATGGTTATATTTATGAGTGTAGTTTTTCAAAAAAATCAAAAAAAGAAACTAAAAACTATGCAAAAAATTTATCTGAAGAATTGTTAAAACTTAAAGGAATTTTGCCAAAAAAAACCCTTTCAGTTTCAGAATCTTGTCGTGCTAAAAAAGGAAATGTTTGGACAACTATAATCTGCGCTGCTGTATTTGTATTATGATTGAAGAGTATCGGTTTGGCTTAATTAAAATCAATGGGAAAACTTACACTCATGATGTTGAAGTTCACTCATAGATCACACTGATAAAGCAGTTAAAATTTTTAATCAATTATCAAAAAAGAAAAAATCTAAAAAATTATGCCATGGCACAATTTTTCAGAAAGTGTTAACAAAATTTAAACGATCGGACAAATTTGTTAACATAATATTTTGAAACAAAAAGTAGTAATTTCATACGATCGTAGAGAATTACTACTCTTTCGTAAAATAGATTTTTAAAGAGCTGTTTTCTCCTTCAAATATAACAAACTTTTTAAAAAATGCTTTTTAAAAAATGCCAAAAGTGTAAAACTCAACAAACTAATTCTAAAAACTTATACTATAGCGCAATTTTTAAAAATCATTTCGGGCTGGTGGGATTTGAACCCACGACCCCCTGCTCCCAAAGCAGGTGCGCTAATCCACTACGCCACAGCCCGGAAAAATTATTTTTGACAAGTTTTCTTATTTTTTCAAGAGAGATTTTCGTTCATTTTTTTAAGAAAAAACTTTCTCAATTTCTTTAAAAATTTCTTCTGGTTCTGGCATTCTTCCTTTTCCAATTTTCCCTGAAGCTAAAATTCCTTTTTTGGGCTCAATGATTTTGTAATTTTTGATTTTTTTAAGTTTTTTAAGATTTCCTTGAAATAAAGGATGTTTCCACATATTTTCATTCATTGAAGGAAAAAATAAAACTGGTTTTTTCGAAGGTAAACTAAAAAGGGTTGTAAGTAAAAGATTATCAGCAATTCCCACAGAGAGCTTTGATAAGGTATTTAAAGTAGCAGGAGCAATAACAACTAAATCTGGCCATTGTGCTAATTGAATATGCAAAAGAGGTTTCTCTTTTTGAAAAAGCTCTATCTCAACTTCTGCTCCTAAACTTTCAAAAAGTAAAGGTGATAAAAGTTTTGTCGCAGATTTTGTCATTATAATTTTCAACTCAAAGCCTTTTTTTAAAAGAAGTCTTACAAGATAACAAATTTTATAAACCGCTACTCCTGCGCACACTCCAAGAAGAATTCTTTTTTTCATCATAATTTTTTAAATTTTAAAGTTTATGGGGAGACAATTTCAAGGGAATCTCCATAGGAGAAAAATTTTATCTTGCCATCTTTTTTGGTAATAAAAGTTTTGATTTTTTCTCTTTTGAAAGTTTCAATCACTCTTTGAGAAGGGTGATATTCATCATTTTTTGAAGCAATAATCACTGCCATTTGAGGAGAAAATTTTTTCAAAAAATCAGGAGAAGATGAATATTTTGAACCATGATGAGCCACTTTTAAAAGATCAACTTTAAAGCCATAGTTAAACTCTAAAATCTTCTCCACTCTTTCTGAAATATCTCCTGTAAAAAGAATTTTTTCTTTCCCAAAAAGAAAAAGAAAAACAAGTGAGCAATCATTGAAATTATCAAAAATGCATTTTTGGGGAGGCCATAAAACAAAAATCTTTCCTCCAAAAGGAAATTCAATCATATCACCTGCTGAAAGTTTTTCAACTTTTACGCCCTCTTTTTTAGCTTTTTTTAAAAATTTTTCAAAAAGAAAACTCTTTTGAGGAAAATCGCCAATAAAAATCTCATCTACTTCATAAAAATCAAGAACGCAAAAAAGCCCTTCCAGATGATCTTTTTCTGGATGAGACAAAAAAATATAATCAACTTTTTTATCAAAAAAAGGAAGTTCTTTTTCAAGTTCATAACATAAATCATTTTCCTCTCCTCCATCTATTAAAATATCTATTCCCCCAGGAAGTTGAATTAAAGAAGATTCACCTTGAATATCAAAAAAAGTAACTTTAAGTTTTGGAAAAAGAAGGCTTTGTTGATAAAAGCAAAAACCAACAAAAAGAGAAATTAGAAAAATAAGTAAAAGCGCCGAAAAGTTTTCTTTTTTTAAAGGAAAATCAATCATTGAATTTCAAGGAAATAAAACTTTGCAGGAGGAGTTTTTTCTAAAAGGAAAAAGGAGTTTTTTTCAAAGGGGAAAGTTTTGATTTCGGTTGATGGATAAAGAATTTCTTCTGTTTTTTGGTGGTAAAGAAAGGAAAAAGGAGAGTTTTCTTTTTTTGATTTTAGAAAAAAGAAAATGAAATCATCATCAAGAAAGAAAAAGTCCAAAAGGACAGGATTTTCTTTTTGGCAAGAAAAAACTTCTTTTTCTTTTGTGAAAAGGGAGAAATAAAAAATGTCTTCTTTTTTTCTTTCCCAAAAGTTGAGAGCAAAAATAATTTCATTTTCTTTGAAATCTAAAGCCAAAAAAGGTGGATGAAAATAGGTATATTTTCCCTTAAGGGGTAAAATTTCTTCTTTCTCAAAAGAGGGAATTTCAACTAAAAAGAAAGTATTCTTTTTTTGAGAAGGATTTTGATCCGAAGGAGATTCTATTGGTGGAGCAATCATCGGATCATAAAAGAAAAGGTAAATTTTTTTGTCTTTCTTTTTGGCTTCAAAAAAATCAACAAAATGATAAATTCTGAAAAACCATCCTTTTTCTTTTTGAAAAAGGACTAAAAGTTCATTTGAGAAATTTTCCTCTATTTCATCTTCTTGAAGCAAAAGAAAAATTTTATCATCTAAAAGAAAAACTTTTAGAAAGTCTGGTCCAAAATCTTCTTGAAAAGAAGAAAGAGCGCTCTCATAGGGATGATCAAAGTTTTCAGCAACTAAAGAAAGAAGATCGGTTTTTTTCTTTTTAAAAAAAGGGGTAATTTTAAGATCATAAAATTCTTCTTCTTTTTCTTTTTTTAAAGAGTATTTCAAAACTTTTAGGGTGCAGCTGTTTTCATTTTCAACTTCGTTTTTTGAAAAGAATGAAAAAAGAGCAAAATTTTCTGATAAATCAAAAGAAAAAAGAGGAGAACAAATATTTTGAAAGATAATTTTTTTCTCCTCATCTTTGAAAGGAAAGTTCTTTGTTTTTACAAAAAAGAGAGTCTCTTTTTCAATAAAAGCAAAATAAAAGTTATCGTTTTGGATTTTCATCTGGAGATTGTCAGAAAAAGAAGGGAAATCGAAACCCAAAATGAAATCTTTCTTGTTGTCTTGAGAAAAAGAAGATGGTTTTCTTTGGAAAATAAAATCTTTTTCAAAAAAGGAGGGAATTAAAAAAGGAGAAGAGTTGAGATTTGGAGAAATTTCTTTTCCCTCTCTTTGCCAGGAGAAAAGATCCAAAAGGTACTCTTTTGGGTTTTGAGATTCTTTTGGATCTTTGAGAAATAAGACTAGGGTTCCTTTTTGGTTGCTCAGTTGAGATGTTTGGTAAAAGTAACCTTCTTTGGTTTTTAAAAGGAAACAATCTTCAGAGTTTTCACATTTTTCTTTTTCATTCTTATCCTCTGAAAAAAGAATAATTTTAAATGGAGAGGAAATTTTTCCTTTGTTGATTTCCCAAACTTTTGTTGGCGAGGAAAGAGAATTTTTTGATGAAGAATAATAAGCCAAAAAGATGGGTGTTTTTTCTAAAAAGATTGGAAAATCTCCTTTGTTGAAAATTTCTATCCATTCATCAGATGAAATTTTAATCTTTGAGAAATACAAATTTCCTGGAATTTGTGAAAAAGAAAGAAATTTTTCCTCTTCTTGAGTTTCTTCTTTTAAACAAAGAGGTACTTTTTCGGTTTTTTCAGATTCTTCAATTTCAATCTCCTGAAAAGTTTTATTCTCTTTTGATTCTTCTTTTGGAGTTTCTTGAGTTTTTTGTTGATTTAATGCTGTGCTCTCAAATTCTTTCTTCTCTTTTTGAACTGCCTTTTGGGGTTCTTTTTGTTCTTCTTTTAAAAACGACGAGGTTTTCTCTCCTCTGAAAGTGAATTTTGTTTTTTCAAAGAAAACAAAACTTTCTTTTTTCTTTTTGACTTTGATTTTAATTTCTGCAAAGTCCTTTCCCAACCAGAAAAATTCTCCTTTTTCATAAAAAACAGGTCTAAACTTTAAAGTGTATTTTCCTTCTTTTTGAGGGGCTCTGATAAAAAAAGTGAATGTTCCAAAAGAGTTTGGCAAAACTTCTTTTTCTTTTAGTTTGCAAGGTCTGAGTTTTGTTAGCCAAGAAGGGTGATAAAAAAGAGCGGTTTCTCCTTTTTTTTCTCCAAGAATGTTTAAAGAAACTTTTTCTTTTTTCCAAGAAGTATTACCAGTGTTCTCAAAAATGAGAGTAATTTTTGTTTCCTCTTTTGGGGGAAGTTCTTTTTTGGAAACAAGGATTTTTTTAAGTTTTTGATCATAAATTTTGGGAAAAGATCTAATGAAGGATTCTTTTTTAAAAAGAGGTTTTGAGGAAGGTTTTGAGGAAGGTTTTTTAGAAAAAGAAGGCTTCTCTTTTCTGGGAGTTTGAAAAGATGGTTTTTCTTTTAGAGGAGTTTTTTGAGGAAAATATTTCTCCAGGAAGAAATTTTTGAGAAGGGAAAAAGCCATTTTGAGAGGTGATAAAGTTAAGGGTTTTTCTTTTATTTTTTCTTCTTTTTGGCCTTCATTCTTTTTTTGAATTTCAGTTTTTTGCTTTTTTGGTTGAGTTTTTCTTTTTATTTTTTCTTTTTCCTTTTTGATAATTAGGTTTTTGTTTTTCTCAATAAATTTTGAGGGGATATACCGATGAGGAGCGTAGTTGGGTCTGAAAGAATAACCTCGACCGATGCCTATTTTATTTTCTATTTGACGATCTTTTTTTATTGCCCCTTCATCTTTTATTTCAAAATGTAAATGGGGAGCATAGGTTCTTTTAGAAGAATTTAAATAGCAAACTCTCGCAATCTCTCCTATTTTTTGTCCTTTTTTAACTTTTTGCCCCTTTTTTACAGTGATATTTTTTAAATGCCCATAAAGAGAGAAAACAGCTTTGGGATTTTTTATTATAGGAGAATTTTCAAGATAAGTTCCCTTTGTTTTAAAACTTAAATTCTGAGAAAGTTTATGTTTAATGATCACCACTCCTCCCCAGCCATGAGATTCCCGACCAGGACAAGAGGGCCAATTTGCCACTTCAAAAACAACTCCGTCTGCAATTGCAAAAACAGGTGCTCCCTCTGGCATTGAATAGTCTTCTCCCAAATGCCCTAAAGCAATTCCTTTTTTTCCCAAACCCACTGAAACTTTTGGCTTTTTTCCATCTCTGGTTGGAAATTGGAAACCAGAGAAAGAAAAGGCGAAAACTAAAGAAAAAACAAAAAACAATGATAAAAAGACATATCTTTTAAAATCTTTAAGATTCATGAAGTAATCTGAAATTAAAAATTATCAGGCGCACAGAATTTTCTGAAAAATCAGAATATATTTCATAAATTAAATTTTTCTGCTTTAAATAATAAACAAAACATTCTCCTATAATTGGATCTTTATCAACCATTTTTATAATTTTTTTTCCATTTAAAACTTCTTTTCCTTCAATTTTCGCAAAGGGACTAAAATGTTTTCCTTTTACTTCTTTTCCTTCTTTTAAAGCTTTGATCTTTTGAGTTACGAATTCATCAATAGTAATTTTTTGATCTTGTAGAATTATCTTATTTACTGCAACCCAATCATCAGTAAATTTAGCTTGAAAACTTAATTCCCCTTCCACATACCTCACCTCTCTCACTCCTCCCCAACTTTCAGGGATTTTAAGTTCATAGCCATCAAGTTTGTTGATGAGAAAGAGGTCTTTTCCTCTTTTTTCAAAATAAACTCCTTGAGGAAGATTTTTGTTGAGTTCTCTGATTTCTTTGTCTTTAAAGTAGAGAAGAAGAAAAAAGCATAAAAAAACTAAAAAGAGAAAAAAGAAGATAAAAATTTTTTTCTTCATAAAAATCCAAAAATAAATTTTAAAAATTCTATCTCAAAAACCCAAAAATAATCAAGTTGTTAACAAAATTGGCCGATCGGACAATTTTGTTAACAATTATTTTCTTTTAAGAAGATTAAGTTTTGAAAGGATATAATTTTGCTTATCCGTGCTTTTTACAATGAATATATAAACATTCTTTTTGATTTTAAGATCATCCAAAATTTTATAAAAACTTACGGGTAGAGCTGTTTTTCCAATATAAACACTTTTTTGAAGGTATTGATAATCAAGAAGTCTTAACATTCCTCGAAGAAGTTTTCTTACATGAGCTTTCTTTTCAGGAATGTCAAAAATAACTAATCTAATTTTCCCATCCCATTTTTTTAAAGCCTGATTATATTCCTTAACCGTGCATAGTATCTCCTTCCCAAAAGAAGTTAATTTTATTTTATTTTTATCTTTTTTTAAAAGTCCTTCTTTAATTAATCTCTTTAACGAGGTTCTTAAATATTGCTCCATCTGGCGCGGATTTTCTTTTTGAGTTTTTATTTCTAAATAAAGATCATATGGCCACCAATAAAGATCTCTTAAATCCTTAAAATCCCATCTCATCCTTGCTAAATCCTCTAAAGCCTCTCCACCAGCAAAATAGATCTCTAAAAGAATTGCCCACGAAAGACCCAATCCTTTTTTAAATATCTTTCTAAGAAAAAATAATTTCTTTTTTATTTTTTGAAGTTTGTCATTTCTCATTATTTATATGTTAACAAAATTGGCCGATCGGACAATTTTGTTAACAAATTTCAAAAAATCAATCTAAAAGTTGAACCCTTTTCAAGTTCGCTTTCTACTTCCACTTTCCCTCCAAGGGCTGAGGTCAGTTCTTTGACAACAAAAAGACCAATTCCTGAACCATAAGGGTGGAATTTTGGAGCTTCTTTTCCTCGCTGAAAGGTGTCAAAAATGTAAGGGAGTTCTTCTTTGGAAATACCAATTCCAGTATCTTGAACTTCAATTTCAATTCTTTCTTTTTTCTTTCTTAAGGAAAGAGTTACTTTTCCTTTTTTGGTGTATTTGATGGCGTTGTCTACTAAATTAAAAATGATTTCTTTGAGTTTTTGTTTGTCAGTGGTTAAAAAAATTTCCTTTTGAGGAAGTTTTAAAAGAAAATGGAGTCTCTTCCTTTGAACCAAAGGTTGTATCTCATTTTTTATCTCTTTTAAAACTTCTTTGAGGTTTACTTTTTCAAGGGTTAATTTAAGACGCCCTGCCTCAAGGCGAGAAATGTCTAAAAGATCATTTACCAAATGGACCAATCTTTCATTAGCATCATAGACATTTTTTAAAAATTTTTTTTTCTCTTTGTCTT
>CAZRAI010000030.1:0-7217 GCA_964598115.1 uncultured Candidatus Saccharibacteria bacterium
AAAACTTCAAAAAATTCTTTTGAAATATCAACAACTCTAAGCTTTATTCCCACTTCTTTTGCATATTTTTTTGCTTGCTTTTCAGTAAAAAAAAGGGACCTGAAAGTTAAAAAAGTAGTCTCAATTTGGGCTGATTTTAAAATTTTAGCCACGAGCAAAGAATCAAGCCCTCCTGAGAAAAGGCAAAGGCATTTTGGTTTTTTCAAAATATTTTTTAAATGAAATTCAAACTCACTGAGATTTTTTATCTCAAAATCCAAGTTTTTAGGTGAGGGCAAATTTTTATATTTCCCCTCACCTCTTTTAACTCCGATCGTAATTAAATTTTCAAAATTTTTTTTGGTAAGTTTGAGTGCTAAAGGATTATCCTCAAGAAAAATCGCTTTTTCATCTCCTTGAATTATCTTTTTCAAAGGAGAAATTTTTTCTATCTCATTTGTGATGATAATTTTTTTGAAATATTTTTTTATTCCGGTATTTTTTATTTTCTCTTCTTGAAATTTCTCTTCTCCGTATGACAACAAATAAAGTTCTGCTTTTTTTTGCCATTTTTTCAAAAAAGGAACTGTATCCGAATATAAAAATGTTTTTGCATTTTTGAGAATTTTTTTGAAGCGCAAAAGAAGGTTGTCTTTTTTGAAATTAAGCTTTTTTGAGAGAATTTCTATTTGAATATAGGGTTTGTAATCACGCCCTTCTCCTTTTGACTTCTCATATGTTTTCCAAAAAAGATCCTCTTTTATCCCTTCTTTTTCAAATTCTTTTTGAATCTTTTGAGCAAGTTTCTCGCCAGAGAACAAAACATGATCAAAATCAAAAATAATTTTAGGTTTCATAAAAAATAAAAAGATTATTTCTCGCTAACCACTATTTTTTAATTTTAAAAAACTTCAAAAAAAATTCACTTTCCAAAAAGTAGTAAATCTATACGATCGTAGAGAATTACTACTTTTTTATTTGAGAATGGTCCTATCAGGGAGGTTTTTTTCAACTACTTTTCCGGGATAAACTAAACATTCTTTTCCAACAAAAACGCCTGGCAAAATTGAAACATTTATCCCAATCTTGGTGTTTTTTCCAATGGCTGTGCCAAAAGATTTTTTTTGAGTATTAATTTTTTCTCCTTTTACAACAGAGTGAATTTCTTTTCTATCAAATCTCACATTTGCAGTAATTGTACCTGCCCCCACTTTTACTCCTCTGTCCAAAATACTATCCCCAAAATAGCCAGAATGAACTGAAACACTTTCTTCAAAGATTGAATGTTTAACTTCACATAAAGCTCCTACAGTTGAGTTTTTTTCTATATCAGAAAACTCTCTTACCAGAGAATTGTTTCCTACAATCACATTTTCTCCAATAAAACAGGGTCCTTTAATGACAGCACCTCCAAAAATTACTGCTCCTTTTTCTATTAAAACATCTCCTAAAATTTTTGCTCCTTTTTTTATCTCTGCTTTTTGAGAAATTTTTCTTTTAAGATATCTTTTCATCAAGTACTCAGTTATACCAAAAAGATCCCAAGGAAATTTCAAAGAGGGTGTTTCTTTCTCCTTTTTTTTTAAAATAAAAACTCTTACATCTTTTTTTCTCATATAAAAAGAAAGGGTATCTTCAAAATCATATTGATGTTTTTTTGTTTTTTCATAAAAATAAAAAAAATCCTTTTTTAGAAAATAAACTCCTGAGGCTTTAATATCTGAGGGAGCCTCTTTAAGAGAAGGTTTTTCAATAATTTTTAAAATTTTATCTTTTTTTAGTTTTAAAATTCCAAAAAATTGAGGAGTTTTTGTTTTTTGTCCCAAAAGAATTGCATCACATTTCGTTTTTTTGACCTTCAAAAGAATCTCTTCAATTACTTCATCTATATCTACTCTTTCAGTATTTAAAACAAAAAATCTTTCTTTTAAAAATTTTTTTGTCTGCCATAAAGCATCACCCATTCCCTTGGGTTCTTTTTGAACAACATATTTTATTTTTTTAAATTGAGGGAAGTTTTTAAGTTCTTTTTCAATTTCTTTTGTTTTCGGTTGAACAACAATAATGTCTTTTATTTTCTTTTTTTGCAAAGCCAAAATTGTCCAATAAATAATTGGCTTTCCCATTATTTTAAAAAGGCATTTAGAAAAAGAATTTAGAGGCCAAAAACGAGAACTTTTCCCTCCTGCTAAAATAACTGCCTGCATAAAAATCTTTTAAAGAGTATTTTATTAAATTTTACCTTTAAGATAAATAATAAAGAAAGGTTTTTATTTTTCCATATTTCAACCTGTCTAAAATAATTTGACAAAGTTTCTTATATTTACTATATTTAAAAAGGGAGGTAAAAGAAAATGCACGGAGGAAATATTTTAGAAAGATTGGAAAAATTAGAGAGAACTACGGAAGAGTTAAAGGAAAAAATAGAAAGGGAAAGGGAAGAAAGAATTGAGAACATAAATGAATTAGAAGAAAAAATAAAGGAAGAAGATCAGGGAGAAAATCCCAAGGATTTAATAAGTGAAGTATTGTTGGAAATTATAGAGACACTAGAGTGGGAAATTGGAATAGATTTCCGCGAAGTGAAAAAAGCACTGGGATGGCGGCCTGGGAAGTAATTACTGATTTGTAAAAATCCATTCATTTTTTCCTCTCTTTTTTACTCCTATGTTTCTATTACTTTTTTTTGTAAATAATACCAATAAGTTTAGATGATATTTGGGATTATAGTTTGGAAACAGGAGGACAGAAGGGCTCTAATCCAGGAGCGGAGATAACTATTCCAGGAGAGAAAGGAGCAGAGAAATACTATGTAAAGTTTGAGCATCCAGAAAGTCCATTTCAGATTTGGCAGGAGAAATTGGCAGAAGACATTTATCGAAAGTTAGATGTGCCGGTTCCAGAAACAAAGGTAGTATTGCTTACCAGGGGAGCGACCAAGGTTTATGGCCATGCCTCCTTATTAATAGAAGGAGAATCTAAATCAGAGAAAGAAATCCAATCTTTACCCTCCTGGAAAAAAGGATTTATTGCTGATGCCCTATTGGCTAACTGGGATATCCCTGCTGCTCCTGAAAGAAATACCACTGTGGGAAAAGATGGAAAGGTATATAGAATAGATAATGGCGGAGCCCTCTTGTTTAGAGCAAGAGGGGAAAGAAAGAAAAAGGATTTATTTGGCAAAAAGGTCCCAGAAATTGAGACAACCAGACAAAGGTATCCTGGGTTGACCAAAGCAGATATCAAAGAACAGGTCTCTCTATTAGAAAAACGGCTCAGTGATGAAGAGATAGATTCTTTAGTAGAGGGAGTTCGTTTACCAAAAGAAGACAGAGAATATCTAAAAAAGACCCTAAAGCAAAGAAGAGATTATATTATCCACTATTTCTCTAAATATTGAGATTAAATCAATTCTTTTTTAAACTTCTCTAAAATTTTAAAATCTCTCTTTAATGTTTTTTTCATATTAATATTATAAGTAACTACTGCTGGATGATAAAAAGGAATGATTTTTATTTTTTGGAAAAGAGTTTTTATCTCAAATATTTTACCATGAATTTTACTAATTGGCTCAATTTTCTCTTTTAAGCCATACTTCTCCATCAAAAATTTCATTGAATATCTGCCCAGAGGGCAAATAATTTTTGGTTTTATAATCTCAATTTGTCTTTCCAGATAAGAAGAGCAGGCAGAAATTTCTTCTTCTTGAGGGTCCCGATTTTCAGGTGGTCGACATTTTAGCAAATTGGAAATATAAACTTCATTTCTTTTAATTCCAACCGATTCTAAAAGCTCATCTAAAACTTTTCCAGCCTTACCACAAAAAGGACGACCAGTTTTTGCTTCATTTAATCCAGGAGCTTCGCCAACAAACATTATTTTTGCTCTTGGGTTTCCTTCTCCAAAAACAGGATAAAATCCATACTTTTCTTTTTCTCTAAAAAGTTGACATTTTCTACAATTTAATACCTCTTTTTTTATTTTTTCTAACTCCTTCATTTAAGAAGAGAAAAGATAATTCTTTTTATTTTTAAAGGGTTATATTCAATTGGACCTTCTTTTAATAAAAGATTTTTACCAATGAATTTTTCTTTTGAAAGTTTTTTATCAATTCTTACAAGTTCTAAAAGTTCTGGATGTTCTTTCTTGTAAGTCTCAATTCTGGATTTTTCAGGAAAAAAGTTATTGTAAAGGACCCAATCAAGTGAGGTTCCAATATATTTTTCTACCTCATCCGCAAAATCTTTCACTGAAAACCCTTGTGTCTCTCCAAATTTTGTCATTGCAGGACACAAAAAAAGTTTTTTACCTTTGGTTTTCAAAAAAGCAGATTTTATCCCTTTTGCTAAAAAACAGCAAAGAATGCTTGAATACAAATCTCCTGGTCCGATGATAATAAGATCTGCTTTTTTTATTGCTTGCAAAACTGGAGGATAAGCAGAAACTTTTGGTTTAATAAAAATTCTTTTGATTTTTAAGTTTCCTTTATGCTTTTTTGGAACATCAATTTCATCTTCTCCTTTAATTAATTTTCCGTTTTCAAGCTCTGCCCAAAGATCAGCTTTTTTAATAATTGCTGGTAAAACTTCTCCTTTAACTTCCATAAAATTATGTAAAATTTTGAGAGTTTTTTTGTAGCTACCCGTAATTTTCTCAAGTCCTGCAATAAAAATATTTGCGAAACTATGGCCTATATGTCCTCCAGGAAATTTCCATTTTCCGAAACGCAAAGAAAAAAGTTTTCTTTTCCAGGAGGGTGCAAAACTTAAAGCCAAAAGATGTTTTTTTATATCTCCTGGAGGTAAAGCGCTAAACTCTTCACAAATTTCCCGGGTTGAGCCCCCGCTATCAAGCATTGAAGTAACAGAAACAATTTTTAAAAAAGAACACTTTTTTAATGGCTCAAGCACTACTTTTGGTATTGCATTTCCTCCACCAAAACAAACTATTTTGTATTGCATAAAGTTCTACTCAACAGTTACAGATTTGGCTAAATTTCGAGGTTTGTCTACATCTATTCCTCTCATCGTCCCAACAAAATAAGCAAAAAGTTGCAAAGGAAGAACACTTAAAATCGGGGTTAGCATTTCTAAAGTTTTGGGAATGTAAAAAACCTCATCTGCTAAATTCTCAAGTTCTTTGTTGCCCTCGGTTGTAATCGCAATCACCTTTCCATTTCTAGCTTTAATCTCCTCAATGTTTGATAAAATCTTTTCATAAACAGAATCTTTAGGACATAAAGCGACTGTAGGAAAGTTTTCATCAATCAAAGCAATAGGACCATGTTTCATTTCACCCGCTGCATATCCTTCAGCGTGAAGATAAGAAATTTCTTTTAGTTTTAGTGCTCCCTCAAGAGCAATAGGGTAGTTGTATTTTCTGCCAATAAACAAAAAGTTTTTATAATCTTTGTATTTTTTAGCCACTGCTTTTACTTTTTCAAAGTTTTCTTTTAGAACTTTTTTGGCAAGTTCAGGTAAAAGTTTAATTTCTTTTGCAATTCTTTGTCCCATTACAAATGACATTTCTCTTTGGCGACCTAAAAATAAAGTCAGAAGCGCTAAAATTTCAAGTTGAGAAGTAAAAGATTTTGTAGCAGCAACGCCAATTTCTGGTCCGCAATGATTATAAACACCTGCAGTTACCTCTCTGGCAATGGTTGAACCACAAACATTCACAATTCCTAAAGTTAAAATTCCTTTTTCTTTGGCTTCTCTTATTGCCATTAAAGTATCTGCTGTTTCTCCTGACTGAGAAATAGCTAAAACACAAGTTTTTTCATCAAAAACAGGTTTTTTGTATCTAAATTCTGAACCGAGTTCCACTTCAACTGGAATTTGAGCATATTCTTCCAGCATATACTCACCTACTTTACCTGCTAAAAAAGCAGTCCCACAAGCAACAATAATAATTCTTTCTATCTCTCTAAGTTGATCTTTGATAGGTTCAATCCCTCCAAGTTTGGCTTTTCCTTCCCCTACAAGAATCCTTCCTCTTTGAGAATCCAAAAGAGATTGAGGCTGTTCCATTATCTCTTTTAACATAAAATGAGAATATCCTCCTTTTTGGGCTTCTTCTATTTTCCATTCAATTTCTTGAGGCATTTTTTTAACAAAAGAGTTCTTTTTGAAATTAAAAATTTTAATTTTCCCTGGTTCAAGCGTTGCCATCTCACCATCTTCAAGAAAAATCACCTCCCGCGAAAAAGGCAAAATTGCAGATACATCAGAAGCAACAATTGAAGAAGTTCCATTTTGGGCTAAAACAATTGGAGAAGAAAGTCTTGCGGCAAGAATTTTTTGGGGTTCTTTTTTTGAAAAAACGACAATTCCATAAGCACCCTTAATTAAAGAAAGAGCTTTTTTTAAAGACTCTTCAAGATTCCCCTGATAAAACTCCTCAATTAAATGAGCGAAAACTTCAGTATCAGTTTCTGAAATGAATTTATGTCCTTTTTTTTCAAGCTGATGACGAAGTTCGCGCCAATTTTCTACAATTCCATTATGAACAACAAAAATTTCTTTCTTGCAGTCAAAGTGAGGATGAGCATTCTCCGTCGATGGTTTTCCGTGTGTCGCCCATCTTGTATGAGAGATGAAAAGAGATGCAGAAAGTTCTGGAAGTTCTTTTTCTAAGTTAGAAATGCGTCCTTCTTTTTTCTTTAAAAATACATCTTGAATTTCTGGCAAGAAAGCGGCTACTCCTGCAGAGTCATACCCTCGGTATTCTAATCTTTTAAGACCATCTATTCCTATTTTTAAAGAAATTTTTTTTCCAATGTAACCAAAAATCCCGCACATATTTTATTCAACAACAAAATTTATAAGTTTGTCTTTTACAAAAATCACTTTTTTGATTTTTTTCTTTTCCAAATGTTTTCTAACTTTGGGTAAATTTTTTGTCAAACTTTCTATTTCTTTTTGAGAAATATCCTTTTGGACTTCAATTCTATCTCTTTTTTTACCATTCACTTCTACAATGAAGGTTATTTTTTCTTTTTCAATTAATTTGGGATTATATTTTGGCCATTTTTGTTTGAAGATTGATTTTTTGTATCCTAAATTTTGCCAAATTTCTTCACAAAGATGAGGTGCAAAAGGAGAAAGAAGTTTTAAAAATATACCAAAATCTTTTTTTGATAAAGATAACTTCTCTGATTCTTTCAAAAGAATCATCATCTGAGAAATAGCGGTATTAAATTTAAAATTCTCAATATCTTCACTTACTTTTTTGATTGT
>CAZRAI010000031.1:0-1087 GCA_964598115.1 uncultured Candidatus Saccharibacteria bacterium
CTCATTTTAAATTTTCTAAGATTTTTTCAGCGAATTTTTTAGCTGATTGAGGACCATTTGCAGTAATAATTTTTCCATCCTGAACTACATCTTGAGCTAAATATTCAGCTCCATTTTCTTTTAAAATCTTTATTCCTGTTTTATCTAAAGGAGATGACCAAACAGTGGCTTTTTTTTCTTCTAAAAGTTTTGCTTTTGCTAAAATCACAGGAGCAATGCAAATTGCACCTAAAATTTTTCCCTGATTTAGTGTCTCTTTTGCAATCTGATAAGATTTTTCATTATCTAAATATTTAAGTGCTCCTGGACCACCAACAAACAAAACTGCATCAAACTGAGAAACATCAACTTCATCTAATGAAAAATCAACTTCAACTTCTCCTCCATCAGCACCTAAAGCAGTTCCCTTTTTTGTTGAAGCAGTTTTCACAACAAATCCCTCTTTTTCAAAAATCTCTTTGGGTAAAAAATATTCCTCATCTCTAAAATCATGAAAGGCAATAATCATCAAAACTTTTTTGGGTGATTCTGCAATTGGAGTTGTTTTCGGTTGCTCTTTTAATAAAACTCCCATTTTTTAAAAAGATAATTAATCCTAAAATTATTATAACTCCAAAAATTGCAAAACAAACTTTTTCCTCATAAAATTCATTTTTTATTTTCCAAAATATTTCAATTTCTTTTTTTTGTGCTCTTCAAATGTTTTTGAAAAAATTGTTTTTCCGGTTTTGGGATCAACCAAAAAATATTTATATTCTGTAAATTTTGGAAAAATGGCTGCTTTGATTGAGTCAAGTCCAGGATTGCAAATTGGTCCTGGAGGAAGACCAGGATATTTATAAGTGTTATAAGGAGAATCAATATTTCGAGCCTGAGATATGTCTTTTCGCATCTCTTCAACATTTTTCCAAGAGCGACCCAAAATATAAGCAATACTCGCGCAACTCTCAAGAGGAATGTTCTTTTTTATCCTTTCCCAAAAAATCCCAGAAACAATTCTTTTTTCTTCAAAAGAGCGTGCCTCTTTCTCAATTAAAGATGCCATAATCAAAATTTCATAAATTGTCTTTTTTTGTTTTTTTATTTC
>CAZRAI010000031.1:1187-6854 GCA_964598115.1 uncultured Candidatus Saccharibacteria bacterium
GGAAAAGTAATCGCAATTTCTTCTCTTATTACTTTTCCTTTCTCAAGCTTTTCAACAATTTGAGAAATGCTCTCAGAAGGAGACAAAAAATATTTCCCTGCAATGATTTTTCTTTTGTTTTTTTGCCACAGATAAAACAAAAATAAATATTTATTTTTAATAATCCTTTCTTTTTCAAGACGCTTTGCAACTGAGGTTAAACTTTCTCCCTTTTTTATCTCAAATATTTTTTTTATTTGAGATTCCTTATTGAGCGGAGTTTGAATTTCTTTTTCTAACCAAAAATAAAACAAAAAAGAAAACAAAAAACCAAGGAAAACAAAAATTAAAGTTAATTTAACAATTTTTTTTACCATCTAAATTTTAAAGCATCATTTGCAATTCGAGAAAGGTATTTTTCAATTTCGGCAAAAGAAAAAATGTTCTCTGGCAATCTCACTTTCCAAAGCTTTTTTCCGTCTTTGGTAATTTGAGAACGCATTCTTATTCTTGAACCTTCTCCAAAAATCACATCTGTAATAATTTCTCTTTTTTTCAACTTCAAAAACTTGCCTCCTCTTACGTTATAAAGAAGATTTTTTGGGGTTTTTATTTTTTTTACCCGAGTGTTGATTAAAACCGAATCTTTAAGTTCTGCCTTTTTAAAGTGGCTGTACACCACTACTGAATTTTCAATTCTTCCTTCATCAATTTTGCTCTCCACAAAAAGAGTGTTTTTTATAAAAATCTTAGAAGTTTTTTTCTTTCTAATAAAGTATTTCTCAAGATCAAAAAACTCCCGCATTATTTTGGATTCTTTTTTATTTTTGGAAAGAAGCAAAAGATTTTGATAATAAAGCTTAATTTGACCAAAATCCCAAAAAAGACTTTTTTTTCCTAAATTTTTCATCCCCAAAATTTCTTTCACTTTTAGTTTTTTTTGAATTCTTTTTTTAAGAGATTTAATTCTTTTCCAATAAATAGGGTCTCCTCCATATTCTTGATATTCTTTTTGATTAGAAGTAAGCGGCATCCAGAGATGAAAATCAGTGTTCAATTTTCTTTCTTTTCTTTCTATTTCATCTGAAAACTCTTTTAAAAGAATTTTGAAAACTTTCCAATCAAGAGAAAAAATTCCAAGGCTTTTTGCCAAAAGAATCTTTCCTTTTTCTTTTTTTAAAGTTCCTTTTTTTTCAAGTTCTTTTATTTTCTCAAAAGATAATTTTTCTCTTTGTAAAATACCTCTTTTTTGAGGAATTAAAATTCCATAACTTTGCCATTCTTTTTGCCATAAACTTTTTTTTAAAAAGATTTTTTCTTTAAATCCAAAAATTTCTCCTAAAAGATTTGTTTCTTTTTTAGGATGACGCTCAGGAATAATAATTTGGTCTCCCCAAAAAACAGAAATTCTTCCTTCTCTTGTTTTAGCATAAATTTGAGTTGAAAGAATGACAGCCTCAAGCAAAGTTAAAAGATTCTTTTTCCCCTCAATTGGATAAGGGGATGGAAGTTTAATTGCGGGCTTGTTATTTCCTTCTGCTCCACAAAGAGGTGCCATTCTTTTTCCATGACCTGCGGTATGATAAAAAGCAACTGTTTTTCCTTTTTTTAAAAAAGAAAAAATATCAAACTTTTTTTGCAAAATCTGAAGCGCTCTTAGGGTACCAAGAAGTTGACCTGCTCCTTTTGGAAAATCTTCCTCAAGGCAAAAAATTTTAGCTTTTGCTGGATAAATTTTCCCTTTTCCTTCTTTGAGACGCCATTCCCAATAATCCTTAGCCCCTTTTGAACAAATAATACAAATTAAATCATAGCCCTCATTTTTTTGAGGAGTTTCTTTAATTTTTTTTAAATTTTGGAAAAGAGCTTTCATTCTCCTTTAATGACTGCAAGTGGAGAAAGTTTGGCTACTTTTTTTGAAAGTCCTGCTTTATCAACAACTTCAACTACATCATCAATATTTTTATAAGCTTGTGGGGCTTCTTCTGCTACTCCTCTCATTGAATAACATTTTACAATAATTCCTCTTCTTTCTAAATTCCTCACTACTTCATAACCAGAAATTGTCCTAATTGCTTTTCTTCTTGACATCCTTCTTCCAGCGCCATGGCAAACTGTATACCAAGATTCTTTTGCTTTTTCAGCTCCCACTAAAATATAAGAAGCAGTTCCCATTGAACCAGGAATCAGCACAGGTTGACCAACTTTTTTGTATCTTTTTGGAATTTCTGGATGTCCTGGAGGAAAAGCTCGAGTAGCGCCTTTTCGGTGAACTACTACTTCTAGTTCTTTCCCATCAATTTTATATTTTTCTCTTTTAATAATATTGTGAGCAACATCGTAAAGAACTACTAATTTTCCTGCTTTTTTTCCTAAAACTGATCTCCAAGCTTTTCTGACAAAATGGGCGATCATTTGGCGATTAGCCCAAGCATAATTAGCAGCTGATGCCATTGCGGAAAAATATCTCTGACCTTCTGGAGAGTTAAAAGGAACGCAGGCAAATTCTCTATCTGGAACTTTAATTTTGTATTTGTGAAGCATTAAAGGTATAAATTCTCTTAAATAATCCGTACAAACTTGATGACCGAGTCCTCTGCTGCCAGTATGGATCATGATAACAATTTGATCTTTAAATAATCCAAAAACTTTTGCCACTTTTTCATTAAAAATTTCAGCTACTTTTTGAATTTCTATGAAGTGGTTGCCAGACCCAAGAGTTCCCACCTGATCTCTGCCTCGATTTTTAGCCCTAAAAGAAACAACTGAAGCATCTGCAAAAGGAAGCTTTCCTTCAGATTCACAATTCTCTAAATCTTCTTTTTCTCCGTATCCTTTCTCAACTATTCTTTGTGCTCCTCCTTCCAAAATTTTGTTAATCTCCTCAATTGAAAGTTTAATTTTCCTTCCTTTTCCCAAACCTGAAGGAACTTCTTTTTGAATTTCAATCGCCAACTTTTTCAAATAAGGTTTAATTTCTTTTTCAGTATATTCAGATTTCAACAATCTCATCCCGCAATCGATGTCAAATCCACAGTTTGAAACTACAAAATTATTAGCAATGAAATTATGATCAGAATGATTTACGGTAAAATCATAAACATAACCGTTAAAAGGTATTTTTTCAATTTTTTCGATTTTGTCCCATACCATGCCACTTTTGCCAAGACCTTTTGTGGTAGTTTTTATAAATTCTTTAAAAGTAGGAAATTGGCCAACAAAAGGACGAGCTAAATTTTTTCCTCCTTTTTTAACAATTTCTCGAAGAAAAATAAGTTGTGATTTCCTAAATTTAACTAAACCTTTCTGGGCTTTAATTCCTCTGGTTAAAATCTTTTCTTCAATAAATTTTTGCTTTGCTCTAATAAAATGAACCCCAAGATTTGCCAAAAACTGTTTTTGTTGGCTATATTCATATCCAATTTTACTCCATAGATTAATAAGGTCTTCAGGTCTAGAAGAAAGGATTAAGCGGTTCCGGTAAGATATCTCTTTTTTGTTATTTTCATAGTCTTTCCGAGAGATTATTTTTCTTTTTTTAATCCCAAACTCTTCCAATATTTTTGCAATTTGCAATAAAACTTTCCTTCCACTTTTTATATATTTCTCATTCTTATTTATCCCTAAAACTGGGGAATAAAAATTAAATCCATGATTAGTAATAGTTTTAGGACAGCTTAATTCTGCTCCGAAAAATGCTACTAAAAACAATCTTTTTTGCCATAAAGGAAGTTCAAACAACCAAGAGGGTAAAGTCCAATTTTGTTTTGATTTATTGTTAATCGGCATCCCTAATGCCCAAAACAAAAGAGCTAAACTGCTCGAACTTACTTTAAAACTATTTTCAATATTAGAGAATTGATAGGTAGAATAGGAAGTCTTTATTTTATGATTTCTTTTTCGAGAATAAATTTTGGAAGGAGTAAAGCCAATTTTTCTTACATCTTCTTGAATCTTTTGTAAATCTTTGGGTTGACCATAAAAACAAATTTCTCCATGTTTTCTTTTATTTACAAAATATATCACCCCGTCTCCTAAGACATAACCCATAATTTTTAACAAATAAGGGAATTGAGGAGAAGTTGTTTTCAAAGGAAGAAGATTTCTTTTTTTTAATTGATTTACAATTTGCTGGAATCCATGGCCATTTGGATTCTGATTTAGACGCAGCCAAAATTTTTTTAATTTCTTCTTGTCTACTAAAACTTTTTCTTTTGGCTCCTGATATGGTACTCCCTCGAAGGGATACAAAGCTATCTTATTTCCCCTATTAAGATCTTTAAGCGGTACCATCCCTTTTGGAGTAAGAAAGGGATGATCTCCGGTGGCTTCAATTTTATAACCGAGCTTTGTTGTGAGTCTAAATATAGTTGGATTTACTTTAATTTTCCAAAATTTTGAGATTGAAGTTTCGTCTACAGTTTTTTCAATCAAATCAATGCATTGAATTTTTTCTGAAATATTTTTTTCAAATTTTTTAATCGGTAAATAATATCCTAAAGGATGCAAAATTTTTGTATTTTTTGTTACGCAAGCACCTGGTGAAATAACACCATCTGAAATTCTCATTGCCCCAACAAACCCTATGGGTACTGAGTAACCCTCATGGCAGTCAGGCATGGCTATGCTATATTTCACTACCCCAGGCAAAGTTGTGCTATTTATCAATTGAAGAATACTTTGATCTCGAAAAACTTCATTAAGCATTTTTTCAGAAGCATAAATTCTTGCAGGAACTCTCATCTCTTCGCGGAAATCTTTTGGTATCTCCCAAAGCCAATCAGAAACTTTTCTTAAATCTTTTTTCGAGAGAACTTTCATATTCTTATTCTTATTATATATCAAACAAAACTACCGCTTCCCAGATTTTATTTTCTTTTTTTATTTGAAGATCATGGTAGGTAACCGCTTTAATATCCTCTTCAAAATGAGAAATTTCTTTTCCGAAAAGTTTTCCTTCTAAAATTTTGTTATCTTTAATTTTTATTTCTGCATCAAAAAAAATTTCTTTTTTTGTCTCATTTAAAAAATTAACCTCATTTAAAAAATCCACAAGAAGCATCTCTATATTTGGAGACTTTATCTTAATTTTTCTTTTTTTAATTTGAGAATTTTTTTTTATTTTCGCCTTTAAAAAATCTTGCATTCCCTTAAGCATATTTAAAAAAAGTTCCTCTTTGGTCCTACCATAAGATTTGATTTTTAAATCTGCGGTGTGCTCTAAAATCTCGTATTTTTTCATAAAAAATTATCTTGTGAAAGAGAAAGTAAAAAGGCCCAAACTTTCCCAAAATTTTTTCACTTCTTTTAAATCCTCTCTTTTTAGAAAAACTCCAAAAATTACATCTCCTCCCCCCCATCCAGAAGTTTTAATTGCGCAGATTTTATCTTGAGCAAATTTTTGGGCTTTTTTAAAAAGGGAGGTAAATATTTTTATTTTCGTTTCTTTCTCTATTTTTCTTAAAAGTTTGGCATTTTTTTGTAAAAGTTCGAGAATTTTTTGAGGAGATTCTTTTTTCCAAAAGTAAGAAAGTTTTCTCACTACATATCCAATTTCTTTCAAAGTAGGCTCCAGCGTCCTTTGAGTTCTCTTTTTTAACTTTTTTACTTTTTTAATAATCTCTATTGTAGGAATTCTTTTTTTTGAAAATCCAAAAAGAAAATAAACTTTTGAGGGGAAATTTAATC
>CAZRAI010000032.1:0-6689 GCA_964598115.1 uncultured Candidatus Saccharibacteria bacterium
ATCCTCCTTGTGGTTTTTTGTCAACTGAGGAGAGAATAAAAAAAGTAAAAAAAGCCAAAGAAAATGGAACAGATGAGGTGGATGTTGTAATAAAACTTGATTATTTAAAGCAAGAAAAATATGAAAAAGTTTTAGAGGATCTTAAAAAAATCTCAAAAATTTTACCAACAAAAGTAATAATCTGTGATGGATATCTTACACCAGATGAGATTAAAATCGCAACCGAGATTGTAAAAGACTCTGGTGCTTTTTGTGTTAAAACTGCAACTGAAAAAGATCCTTTAAAAGATCTCAAAAAAAGAGCTGAGAATGTAAAACTGATGCGAAAAGTAGCAGGTAAAAAAATTTTAGTTAAAGCAAGTGTAGGAATAAGAACTCTTTCTGATACTTTATTAATGATAGAAAGCGGTGCTGATATTATTGGAACATCAAGTGGAACTGAAATTAAAAAAGAAGAGGAGAAACTTTTCAAAAATGAATATTAAAAAATAACTTGCGAAAAATTCACTATTTTTTATATTTTTAATAAAACTCAATGAAAAAGAATTTTAAAAATAAAACTCATCTCAGAAAACTTTTATTTTTGCTTTTTTTGTTTTCATTTTTTCTTTTAAAAAGGGAAAGAAAAATTTCTTTTGAGAAAAAGAAAAAATCTTCCTTTTTTCTTTTTTTGTTAGGGCTTTTGATTTTGGGAGGAATAATTTTTTTAAAAATTTTCCAAACTCCTCATTTTTCTTTATCCTCTGCTTTAATAAATTATTGTGAAAACTTTAAAGGAGAAAAAAAGGAAAATTGTTTTTTGGGAATGGCTTTTGCTTTTGAAAAAGATGAATTTTGTGGATATCTTGAAGATGATAAACTACGAAATTTTTGTTTCTTTGAAAAAGCGCAAAAAAATTTAAACCCTTTTTTGTGTAAAAAATTAAGCTCTGAAATGAGAGATATCTGCTATGGAGAACTTGCCCAAAAAACAAATAATCTTTTCCTTTATCAAAAAATTAATAACCCCTCGTTGAAAAAGCTTTATCCAACTTTTGAAAAAATAAACTGTTTTGAGCTTCCTCTTGAGTTCCAAAAAGATGTTTGTTTTTTTGTAAAAGCAAAAAAGAAAAAAGATATTTCTTTTTGCGAAAAAATAAACAATGAAAATTTAAAAGATGAATGTCTCTTTTCTTTTTCTTTAATTAAAAATGATGAAGGTTTTTGTGAAAAAATTAAAAAAGAGGCAAAAAAATTTCAATGTTATATTGAAACTGCTTTAAATCAACCTTCAAAGTGTGAAAAAATTAAAGATCCTTTATTTAAAAATATTTGCTACTTAAGAGTTTTCTTTTATCAAAACGAGAAATATTTCTGTCAAAAGTTGGATGATAAAAATTTAAAAAAAATTTGTTTAAATTCTTTTAAACTAAATCAAAGACTTATTTCTTGTGGCAAAATAAAAAATTTACAAAAAAGAGATTCTTGCTATGCTAAATTAGCAAGATTTTCTGATAATTCTTTTTGGTGCAAAAGAATTAAAAAAGGTTTCCGAAGAGATTATTGCTTTCTTTACTTTGCAGAAAAAAGAGTTTTAGATAAATTTTGTGAAATGCTTGAATCTTCTTCAAGAAAGACTGAGTGCTATGGAAAACTTGTTTTAAAAACAGGAAAATCAGATTATTGTTTTAAAATCAAAGACCAAAAAGAAAAAGATATTTGTTTAAGACTTTATTTACCTCAAAAAGACATCAAAGTGTGCCAAAAGATAAAAGATCCTCTTGAAAAAGATTGGTGTTTTAAAGATGTAGCCATTCAAAATTTAGATGTTTCTTTGTGCCAAAGAATCAAAAATGACCCTCAAGCCAAAATTTATTGCATTGAAAAAATTGCTGAAAAACTTAAAGATCCTTCTTTGTGCCAAAAAATTGGAAAAAAAGAAGACCGAGATTTTTGCTTTTTGAACATAGCAAAAACTCTTAAGGATCCTTCTTTTTGTGAGAAAATTTTAAAAAAAGAAAACAAAGCCCTTTGCTTTTCTTCTTTGGCAAAGATTTTAAAGAACTATCATCTGTGTCAGAGAATTGAAAAAAAAGAAAAGAAATTCTCTTGTTTTGAGAACTTAGGAGAGATTTTTTTAGATGAAAATTCAGAGTGCGAGTTTAAAGATTCTACAAAAAAGGATCTTTGTATTTTAGGTAAAGCTTCAAAAGATATTTCTTTTTGCAATGAGATAAAAAATCAAATGATTAAAAATTTATGCCTTAAACATTATGCTTCGTTTTTTAGAAATGCTGAAATTTGCGATAGGATTCAAAATCCATACTGGAAAGATTTATGCCTGAAAGAAGTAGCCACTGCCTGGAATGTTGGACTTTTTTCTTTGTGCAAAAAAATTTCTCACTCAAAAATTAAAGATGAGTGCATTTTAGAAATTGCTCAAATGAAAATGGAAAAAAGTTTTTGTCATAAAATAAAAGATCCAGAAATTAAAAAAGAATGTTTTAACTCTTTTTCTTTTCTAAAAGAGAAATGACTTTCTCTCAAAGAAAAGTTTCTTTTTCTAATTTTTTGTTTTATTTTTTGATAACTTTTATTTTAGGAGTATTTTTTGCTTCTTATTTTCATTTTTTATTTTTATGTCCTTTAATTTTTTTTCTTTTTTATTTAGGTTTTGAGAAAAAAGATTTTTTAATTTTTCTTTTAATTTTTCCTTTAGTTTTTGGTTATTTTTGGGAAAAACATTTTGAGAAAAAAGAAATTCCAAAAGAAAATGAAATTCATTTTTATTTAGGAAAGAAAATTCTTTTTGAAGGGGAAATTATTTCTCATCCAGAAATAAAAGGAAAGTTTTTAGAATTTACTCTTTTTGCAAAAAAGATTTTTTTAGAAAAAGAAAAAAGAGTGAAAGGAAAAGTTTTAATAAAAACTGAAAATAAATTTTTAGAAACCAAAAAAGGGGATAAAGTTTTAATTGAAGGTTTTTTGAAAAAACCTCAAAATTTAGGCTACAGAGAATATCTTAAATCAAAATTTATTTTCTGTATTGTTGAGAATCCAAAAATTAGAATTCTTGAAAAATCAAAAAAAGGATTTTCTCATTTTTTGAAAGAAAAATCAAAAAACATTGCCAAAAACTTAGGACCAGAAGAGGGAGGGCTCTTTTTAGGAATGCTTTTTGGAGATAAAACTTTTTTGTCAAAGAAGACAAAAGAGTCTCTTTCAAAAGCGGGAATTTACCATATTGTTTGTGTTTCAGGGCTTCATATTATTTGCCTTTTTGAAATATTTTTAACAATTTTTTTATTTTTGGGTTTTTGGAGAAAATCTGCCACTTTTTTGACTTTAATTTTTTTATGGAGCTATATTTTTTTTGTCGGAAAAATTTCGGCTGTGAGAGCTGGCATTATGGGAACTTTTTTATATTTAGGTTTAATTTTTGGTAGAAAAACTTTTTCTTTGCGATCGCTTGCTTTTTCTTGCTTTTTGATTTTATTTTTTAATCCTTTAGTTTTGAAAAGGGATCTTGGGTTTCAGCTTTCTTTTTTAGCCAGTTTTGGAATTGTTCTTTTGAAAGAGTATTTTGAGAAAATTTCTAATTCTCTTTTAGCAACTACTCTTTCGGCCCAAATTTTTTGTTTGCCCATTTTAGTTTTGAATTTTTCTTACATTCCATTTTTTTCGGTTTTGACAAATATTTTAGTTTTGCCCTTTTTGCCTTACATTTTGGCTCTTTCGTGGATTTATTTTATCATTTCAATTTTTTGGGAAAATAATCCTTTTTGTTTTTTAATAAAAAGCTTTTTTTCTTTGGTTATTTTTGTGGCGAGAATTTTTTCTTGATATAATTTTTTTTATGAGCATTTTTGATGAGAAAAAACAACTTTCGAGGTTTGAGTTCAGACAAATTTTAAGAAAAGCAAATTTTCCCATTCCAGGAACAGGGAAGTATTATTCTTTAGAGGAGAGAGTAAGAATGGAAAAAGAACTTTTTCCTCCAGAAAAGTATGGCACTCATATCTCAGAAAGAGATTTTATTGAAGTTTTAAGAGAACTCGAAAGAAAAAAATATCATCAAAAATCCTACCAAAAACAAATTGAGATTGATAGATTAATTCGCTTTTTGAAAGAACTTTCTGGAATAGAAAAAATCTGGTAAAAATTTACTCTTCATATTTTTGAGTTTTGAATCTTAAAATTTCAATTGAATCAAAAAAAAGATCAATCCCACCCTTCATGGCTGCGATTTTGAGTTGCTCATCAACTGATTTTATTTCTTCAATTCCGGGTAAAAGAAGACCTGCTTTTTGGGGAGTGAAATAGTCTCTTACAATAACTCCATAAATTTTGGGATCTAAAAATTTTTTAGCCTCTTCAATTGTTTTGGCAGGTGAAGGATAAATTCTTTCCGGTTTTTCTAAAATTGAAACTGAAATTTTTATTTTTTTGAGCTCATCCAAAGAAAGGGGAGGAAAGCGAGGATCAGAAAAAGCAGAAGAGATTGCATTTACAATGATTTCTTTGGCTAAGTTTTTTTGTCCTGGGAGATATGTTCCCATGCAACCACGCAAATTTCCATTTAAAGTTGAAGTTACAAAAACACCCCTTTTTTCTTTAAAAAAATTTTCAGGGAGATAGGATGGAGGTTCAATTACTTTTTTTTCTTTGAGAAATTTTTCAATTGCTTCTCTTGCCAAACGAGTATAAAAATTCATAATAATATAATAAATTTTTGATTTTATGATTTCAAAAATTAAAAAAGAAATCGAAAAAAAAGCAAAATTTAAAGTTCCTCAAAGATGGATTGAAAGAATAATTGAAGCGGTTCTTTCTTCTTCTAATTATTGGGAAATTTTGAAACTTTCTCATCTTCCTTGTATTTTAGTTTCTGAGACAATAAAAACTTTTCAAAAAAAGAATTTTTTAAAAATAGAAAACGATGAAATTTTTCTTACAGAGAAAGGAGAAAAACTTGCTCAAAAACTTTCTTTAACCAAGATTAAAAAATTTCCTTGTAAGTTTTGTCAAGGATCAGGGAAGGAGATCGAAAAATTTAAAAATTTGCTTGTTTTTTTTAAAAATGAAATCAAAAATGCTCCTTTACCTCAAGAAATTTATGATCAAGCAAGAGTGAAAGAAGAATCCTGTCTTTTGAGATTTATTTTTGCTTTAGAAAAAGGAGATGTTGAGGGAAAAGAAATTCTTGTTTTAGGGGCAGAAGATGATTATCTTGGCTTTCTTTTGGCTCTTTCCAGAAGACCAAAAAGAGTAGTTGTTTTAGATATAGACAAAAGGATTATTGAATTTGACAAAAAAATGGCAAAAAAGCACCGAATACCTTTGGAAGCATTTGTTTTTGATTTAAGAAAAAAACTTCCTAAAAAATTCCTTAAAAAATTTGATACATTTTTCTCTGCTCCTTTAGAGACAAAAAAAGCAATTAAGGGATTTTTACTTAAAGGCGTATCCACTCTCAAAAGAGCTGGATGTGCAGGTTATTTTGATTTTTCTTTTGCAGATACTACCTTTTATAAATGGCACTACCTTCAAAAAGTTCTTGTAGAGAGAAAGATTTTGATTACAGATATAATCCCAGACTTTAATGAATATCTCTTGTGGCACTACCATGAAAAAACGCCCGCTCAAAAGATGGCACCTGTGAAAAAAACCCCTGATATTAATTGGTTTATTACCTCCTGGTGGAGAATAGAAACATTACCTGGTTTTAAGGGAGAAAACAAGGAAGTTAAAGGAAAAGATTTTCTTAAAGATAAAGAATCCTCCACAAATGTGTTTTAAATTTCGGAGGGTGGGGTAATGGTAGCCCGAGTCCTTCGGGAGGACTAAGTCCGGGTTCAATTCCCGGCTCTCCGAAAAACTTGCATTTTATTTTTTTTAGAATAAAATGAATTCAAAAGGTCTTAAAAAATGAAAGAAATTTTTTCAATGAGCTCTTGGCAAGAGATTTATTATTTTTTGGGTTCTTTGTTTTTTCTTATTAGTTCGTGTGTAGGAATTATTTTTTTGTATTTTTTGATTAAACTTCATTCTTTAAGAAATAGAATTGAAAATGAGATTGAGAGTTTGTTTACTGAGATAAGGGGAGACTTTAGATATTTAAAGCAAAAAATCGTAGAAACATGGTTAGTTTTAACAAAAGTGCCTCAGTTGTTTAAAAGAATTTTTCAAAAGGTCAGAAAAGAAAAAAAATAAAATAAAAAAATTATTTTTATGGAGGAGCAACCAAAAAGAAAAGGTATTGGAAAAGCCTTGAAAGTTTTTTTTGTGGTTTCTGCAATTAGTGGAGCGGTGGGAGCTTTATTTGCGGTAAAAAAAAGTAAAAAATTAAGAGAAAAATTAAAAGAGCAGGCAGAGAAAATGAAAAAAGAAGTAGTGAAAAGATTTAAGGAAGCAAAAGAGTTAAGTGAAAAAGTTTATAAAAAAACAGTTGATGAAGTAGCAGTTTTTTGGAAAAAAGCCAAAAAAATAAAAGATGAAGATTTAAAAGAGATTGTAGATTATTTAAAGTCAAAATGGCCTGATATTAAAAAGAAAATAAAAGAAGAGGGAGAGAAAGAAAAAAAAGAGAAAAAAGAAAAGAAATAAAAAATGCCAGTTTTGTATCGGAAATGGCGTCCTCAAAAGTTTTCTGAAATTTTAAATCAAGATTTTCCTAAAAAAGTTTTATCTTCTCAAATAAAAGAAGGAAG
>CAZRAI010000033.1:0-6352 GCA_964598115.1 uncultured Candidatus Saccharibacteria bacterium
TTTTGATGAACTTCTAAAAATGAATTTCTATCAAAAATTAAATCAATAACCTTTTTGATGTCATAACTTTTTTCTTCTTTTTCAGGAAGAATTTTTAAAATTTCTGAGTTTTCTTTTTCAAAAAGATCAAAAAAACTTTTTTTAACCGGAGGTTCTTCAAGATTATTTGAGGGAAGATAAGATAAAAGTTTTCTGATACCTAAAATTAAATCTCTTTCGGTCTCAAAAAGAAAATGAGCACATCCACTTTTTCTTGCATGTGCTTCTCCTCCTCCAAGATCTTCTAAAGAAATTTCCTCACCTGTTGCTTCTTTAATGACACGAGGTCCAGTAATATACATTGTTGAAATATTTTTTGTCATTAAAACAAAATCAGAAAGTCCAGGAGAATAAGATGCACCTCCAGCCGAAGGTCCCAAAATTGCCGCGATTGTCGGAATAACTCCGGATGATAAAACAAGCTCTCTGAAGATCTCTCCATATCTGTCAAGACCAAAAATTCCCTCCTGAATTCTTGCTCCTCCACTATCAATTAAGCCAATCAAAGGGCAACCGCATCGTCTGGCTTCTCTAATAATTTGAGCAATTTTTCTTCCATGAGTTTCGCCAAGGGAACCTCCAATTTGAGAAAAATCTTGAACATACAAAAAAACCTCCCTTCCATCAATTTTCCCTATACCACAAATTACACCGTCTCCTTCAGGTTTTTCTTTTTCTTTTCCAACAAAAGGAACAAAAGATTTAGAGAAAGGTTCAAACTCTAAAAAAGAATTCTCATCAACTAAAAGATTAATCCTCTCGTAAGGAGTAAGTTTGCCTCTTTTTTTTTGAAATTCTTGAGCAAATTTTTCTTTCTCTTTTTTTTCTTTGAGTTTCTCTTTAAATTTTTGATATTCTTTTTTCACACTCTAAAATTTTAAAAAATTTTCAAAATTATTTCCTCTTTCCCTCAATTATTTCTTGTTGTAGATGTTTTGGTACTTCTTCATAATGAGAAAACTCCATCACAAAATTGCCTCTTCCTTGAGTAAGAGAACGGAGCGTTGTGGCATATCCAAACATTTCAGCTAAAGCAACTTTTGCATTAATGATTTTTATATTTTCTCTATCTTCGGTTGATTCAATCTTTGCTCTGCGAGAGGACAAATCTCCAACTACATCTCCAAAATATTCTTTTGGACATCTTACCTGAAGTTTCATTATTGGTTCAAGTAAAGTTGGATTGGCTTTTTTTGCTCCCTCTTTCAAAGCTATCTCACCTGCGGTCCTGAAAGCAAAATCAGAAGAATCAACCTCATGAAAAGATCCATCAAATAAACTGACTTTCAAATCAACTAAAGGATAACCTGCTAAAACTCCTTTTTTTAAAGCCTCTCTTACGCCTTTCTCAACTGAAGGAATGAACTCTTTTGGAATAATTCCTCCTTTAATTTTATCTACAAACTCAAAACCTTCTCCTCTCTTTTTAGGCTCAAGTTTGATCACTACATGTCCATACTGTCCTCTTCCACCAGATTGACGAATATATTTTCCTTCTGCTTCCGCAGAAGTAGTAATTGTCTCTTTGTAAGCAACCTGTGGTTTTCCAACGCTCACTCCTACTCCAAACTCTCTTCTCATTCGGTCAACAATGATATCCAAATGCAACTCTCCCATTCCTGAAATAATCGTATCTTTTGTTTCAGGGTTGACTTCAAATTTAAAAGTTGGGTCTTCAGCAGTAAATTTTTTCAAAATCACTGGAAGTCTTTCTTCATCTTTTTTGGTCTTGGGTTCAATTTTCAAAGAAATCACAGGTTCAGGGAAAGTAATCCTTTCCAAAACAATAGGATGTTTCTCATCACAAAGAGTATCTCCTGTCATACATCCTTTAAGTCCTACAGTTGCAGCAAGTCCTCCAGAAAAAACCTCATCAATTTCAGTTCTTTGGTTAGCATGCATTCTTAAAATTCTTCCAATTCTTACCCGCTCACCAGTACGTGGATTTAAAAGAAAATCTCCTTTTTTTAAATAACCAGAATAAACGCGGAAATAACTAAGTTCACCCACATAAGGATCAATTTGGGTCTTAAAAAGCAAAAGAGAAAGAGGTTCCTCATCTTTTCTTTCTCTAAATTCTTTTTTTCCAGTTTCAGGACTTATTCCCTCAACCGGAGGCAAATCTTTAGGAGAAGGTAAATAATCAACAATTCCATTAAGTAAAGGTTGAACTCCTTTATTTTTAAGGGAAGAGCCACAAAAAACAGGAACAAGTCTAAACTCAATTGTTGCTTTTCTTAAAACTTTTTTAAGCTCATCAACTGAAATCTCTTTCCCTTCAAGATATCTTTCCATCAATTTTTCATCTTCTTCTACAATTTTTTCTACTAATTTTTCGCGCCATTTTTTTGCCTCATCTATTAAAGAAGAAGGAATTTCTTTTTCAATTAGTTTTTCTCCATACTTTCCTTCAAAATAGTAGGTCTTCATTTTTAAAAGATCAATCACTCCCTCAAAGGTTTCTTCTTTCCCAATTGGAATTTGCAAAGCAACTGCTTTTTTGGTCAATTTTTGACGAATTGACTCAAAACTTCTCCCAAAGCTTGCTCCAATTCGGTCAAGTTTGTTAATAAAGCAAAGTCTTGGTACTTTAAAGTCATCGGCTTGGTGCCAAACTGTCTCTGATTGGGCTTCTACTCCCTCAACTCCATCAAAAATGACAATTGCTCCATCAAGAACTCTTAATGCTCTTTGAACTTCAGCGGTAAAATCTATATGACCTGGAGTGTCAATGATATTTATTTGATATTCATTTTCTTTTTTGTGCTCCTCCTCAGTCTTTATCCAATAGCAGGTAGTCGCAGCGGAAGTTATCGTAATTCCTCTTTCTTTCTCTTGGTCCATCCAATCCATAATTGCCTGTCCATTATGAACCTCACCAATTTTGTGTGAAACTCCGGTGTAAAAAAGCACCCGTTCTGTAGTCGTTGTTTTTCCTGCGTCGATGTGGGCAATAAAGCCAATATCTCTTACTCGTTCAATTGGGTATTCTCTTGGCATAATGAGTTAAAAATAACTTTTATTTTAGAAAAGAAAAATAAAATTTCAAGAAAGATCATCTTACCAAAAGGAAAGTTGTTTTATTGAAAGGATCGTGCTCCATATTTTTGGCTAAAATTTTAAGATTGTAAATTTTAGCAGCGGTTTCCGAAGCCAAAGTGGCAGTATCTTTTGATAAAGAACCTTCGGCAATTCTTTTAGCACAAAGAGCAGTATCGTCGTCATCTGATCCATAAATTAATTTTATTTGAGGAAATCTCACTTCAAGAGTTCTTCGGCACTGTTTTGAAGCCTGAGGATGAGCAAAAATTTTTTTGATCTTTTTTAAACTCATCGATTTATGACAAAGAAGACATTGATTAATGCTCATTGAATAAATGGCAAAAATTTTAATTTTTTCTTTGCCTAAAAATTCAAGAGTGGGACGATACATTCCTGAACCAGAGTTATAAACTGCAACTACTCCTCTATCAATTAAACCTTTTTTTATTGCAGAAATCACTTTTTTAGCACTTACAAGGAACTTAAGTTCAATTTTTGATAAACTTATTTTTTGCTCCTCACAAAATCTTAAAAAAGACTCATGAGAAAAACAACCTTCAATTCCATGAATTCCCACTTTGATTTTTCTTTTTTGAGGAAAAATTTTTTTAAAATCTTCCAAAAATTCAATTTCAATTTTGGGCTTTTCCTTTTTGAAAAGAATTTTTGTTGTTTCCTCAAACCATCTTTCAATCCAAAATTTCATTCGGGGATAGTTAATTCCTGCTTTATCAACAAGTTTTTCTTGCTTTTCAAAATTTTTTTCAACTTCTTTTTGGTCAAGTTTTGAAAGTTTTTCAAATGTTTTTTTGGCACTTGAAAAAAAATCAGGTCTTGATTTTAAAAGAAGATCTTTTCTCAACCATAAAGGAGTGCTTTTGATAATATGAGTGTAAGCACTTAAAAGAAGATTCCCTCCAGGAGGTAGCCAAAAAGAAAGCTCTTTTAATGAAGGTTTTTCAATTTGAGTTCTTTTTGAGTGCTCAAAAATAAACTTTTCTAAAACAATAGTTAACATTTCAAGTAAACTCAGAACCATTCCAATGATGAAATCATGATGTTTCTCAGAGGGAGCAAAAAAAATTTTTATTCCTTTTTTCTTTAAAAAAGAAATAATCTTTTTTGCTAAAGGATGAGAAAGATCACTTTCTTTTTTGATCACCACCCAGCGCTGACCTTCTAAGGCTACATAAGGACCATGCAAAGGATGCAAAGAAAGAAAACTTGCCCCTGTTTTTTTGATAATTTTTGAAACTCCTCTTTTAATTGAGCAAATTTCAACAATTAATTTTTCTTTTTTAAATTTTTTTCTTTGAAGCAAATTATCAATTACATCTCTTGGAACACTCATTAAAATAATATCTGCTATCCAAGCCTTTTCCCATTCTTTTTTTGAACTGCCTTTATCAATCGGGATAATTTCTCCTAAACAAGAAAAAAGAGAACATAAAAATTTTCCCATCTCGCCTTTGGCACCAATTATGGAAATTTTGAGCATAAAAAATAAGAAATTAAAAAATTATTAAAAAACTTTAAGCTTTTTTAAGGAGCTTGGCTCCTTTTTTTGTTGTCCCTCCAAAGAAAATCATCACTGGTGATCCAAATTCGTGAATTTTCACTAACCCATATTTTTTTCTTGCTTCCTCAGTAGTAACACAAGCATCAACTCTTCCTTTTTTGCAAATCTCAGCTGCTTTTGAATTGCTTGTAGTCCATAAAATCGTGGATTTAAGAGACTTCAAAAGCGGTGCTGGCGATGGATGAACTCCTATTTTCCAATGAAAAGGAATTCCATCTTTGATTTCTTTTAATTTTTCTTTTCTTGTACAAAGTTGCATTTTATCAAGTTTCATTGGATAAACAATTAAGAAAGATACTGTATCTGGATTTTCAAAAAAAACTTTATATAAGTTGAAATACACAGCACAGGTCCAAAAAATTGGCAAAACTTTACCGTCTTTAATCTTTTTTGCTTCTTCTATTGCCTTCTCTGGAGTTTTGCAATAAATATATTTTGATTTCTCTGAAAGATTGGTTTCTTCTGCCCATCTGTGTGATGCTTGATCAATGTTTGTTCCTGGAGGACCCAAAACAAAGTGTCTTATTTCTTTGATTTCATTTCTTTTTAAAACTTCTATTAATTTTTTTTGATCTATTTCAGGAACTTCAATAAATCTCGGAAGTTCTTTTATCATTTTTTTTCTCACCTCCTAAATAAAAAAGTCCTCCACTTGAGGGCAGTGTTTTGGTAAATTGAAAAAATTTCCCGCCAAAACACTACCCTCACTTGGAGGACCCAAAAAAGAAAACAAAATAATAATTCTGATAAAATTTCTTCATAAAAAAATTTTATTTTAAATTCTTAAATTTTTTTGTCAAATTTTTTAGGAAATTAAAAAAGTGGAAAGTGCCAATAACCTTTTCTTTTTTCTTTCTCAAAATAAACTCTCCATTGATTTAACCATTCTTTTCTTTTTTGAGGATTTTTGATTACAAAAATCGGGTCTGCAACTACCACTCTTACTTTCATTCCTTTTTTTAAAAAATTCCCTTGAATAGGGATATTTTTAAAAACATCTATTAAACAAATTATTCTTGGTGGTTTCACTAAAATTTGGTTTTTTTTATACAAAATCACAAATTCATTTCTCCAAGCAAGAAAATATTTTTCTTTTTTTTTGTCTTCAAGCACAATTAAACTTTGGGGGAAACCTGGTATTTCTTCTTTTCTTATCTCAACAATTTTTGCTTTTAAAATTTCTTTTCCGGCTTTTTTTGTTAAAAAAAGTTTTCTCCCTTGTTCAATAGCATTAGAAAGAGTATTTTGAGCTAAAATTTTTTTTGCTTCTTTTACTTTCATCAATGGACCTGCAGTCCAACTTACCCCTATTTTGCTTTGAGTAGCTGTCTTTCTGAGTTTTTTTCCTAAAATATAAGGATCTTTTTCTTTAATGATTTTATATCTAAAAAAAAGTTTATTTTTTCTTTCAGTAACCAAAATCACACAAAAAGGATATTCAGCTACTTTTTCAACATTTATAATTAAAAAAAAATCCGGCACTGCCCTTCCTCCACCTAAATCAGCATCTACCATTGAAAGAGAGTGGTATTTTTTTTGCAAAGTTAAAAAAGCTCTTCCAGCTCGTGCAAATTGACCTGCAACCGCCTCAATTGGAAAAAAACCTTTTAGTTTTGAAAAAGAAACTCCTTGAAAAGAAAGAAGATGTTCAACTGCTTTTAAAGGAGCATCTTCTAAATTTCTAATTAAATC
>CAZRAI010000034.1:0-5789 GCA_964598115.1 uncultured Candidatus Saccharibacteria bacterium
TATTGACCAATCTCATCCCAAAATCCAAAAACTCCTTTCAAATGTAATTGAAGAGGGAAAACTGAAATCTTTTGATGGCAAAGAGACCTCTTTTAAGAATATTACTTTAATTTTCACTTTAAGGATAGATGAAAAAGAATTTTCAAAGAAAGAAATAGGGTTTTTAAAAAAGAAAGAAAAAAAAGAAATTTATTCTTTATTGAAACAAAAAGTTATTCCTGAGTTTTTTTCTCAAATCCAGGAAATTGTTGTTTTCAAAAAACTTTCTCAAAAAGATTTTGAAAAAATTGCTCTTTTGGAAATGAAAAAAATCAAAAATGATCTTAAAAAGTATCATCTTTCTTTTTCTGAAAAAGAGATAAAAAAAATTGCTCAAAATGCTTACAAGAAAGGTTCTAATGCAAAAAATATAAAAAAAGAAATTGAAAAATTTAAAGAAAAAATCATCCAAAAAATACTTTTCTAAAATTTTTTGTGGTATAATTCATTTTTATGAAAATTTTGTGGCATGGACATAGTTTTTTTGAGATAAAAGGTAAAACAAAAGAAGGTAAAGATGTTACTCTTGTTTTTGACCCTTTCTCAGAAGAGATAGGTTTAAAACCAAAAAAAGTTTTTGCGGATATTCTTTTAATTTCCCATCCTCATTTTGATCATGCAAACAAAAAAATAGTTGAAGGGGAACCATTTATCATCGAGATGCCAGGAGAATATGAAAAAAAAGGAGTTTTTATCAAGGGAATTGAAAGTTTTCATGATAAAAAAGAAGGAAAAGAAAGAGGGCTGAATACTATTTATGTTGTCACTCTTGAGGATATTTCTTTTTGTCATTTTGGAGATTTTGGAGAAGGAGAAAAACTGAGAACTGAAATTTTAGAAAAAGTGTATGGAGTAGATATTTTAGTTTTGCCTGTGGGAGGAGTTTATACCATTTCAGGAAAGGAAGCCGCAAAAATTGTTCGTCAAGTTGAGCCAAAAATTACTATTCCAATGCACTACAAAATTAAAAACTTAAATATTGGTATTTCTGATGAAAAAGAATTTTTAAGGGCTTTAGGTGAAGAAAATCCTGAAAGAGTAAGAAGTCTTAAAACAAAAAAGAGTGATTTGGAGAAAATAGAAGGAACAAAAGTAGTTTTAATGGAACTTTCATGAAAGAAAGAGAAAAAAGAAAAAAAATTTTTTTTCTTTTAGTTCTTTTATCTTTTTTGGTTTTAAGTTTTTTTTATTTTTTGGAAATGAAAATTTTACTTTCCAAGGTTTCTTTGAAAGAAAATTTAAAAATATTTAATCCCCCAGTGAAAGGTCTTTTAGAAGAATTTAAAGAAAAAACTTTTTCTAAAATTAAAAGGTTTAAAGAAAACATTGCTCCACTTTATGAAAGAAAACCTTGAGATTAAAAATATTCAAGAAGAACTTAAAGAGGCTTATTTGGATTATGCTCTTTCGGTAATTATTTCGCGTGCTTTACCTGATGTTAGAGATGGACTTAAACCTGTCCAACGAAGAATTCTTTACACAATGTATGAAATGGGGATTTTTCCAGGCGCAGGTTTCAGAAAATCCGCGACAATTGTGGGAGGGGTGATGGGAAGGTATCATCCTCATGGAGATCAACCCATTTATGAAGCCATGGCTCGGATGGCTCAGGATTTTTCTTTAAGATATCCCTTAATTGAGGGTCAGGGGAATTGGGGCTCAATTGATGGTGACCCACCGGCTGCTCAGAGGTATACTGAAGCGCGTCTTTCAAAAGTTGGAAAACAAATGCTTAAAGATATTGAGAAAGAAACCGTTGAGTGGGAATGGAATTTTGATGCGACAAGAAAAGAACCCAAAATTTTACCTACTCCTTTACCTCAACTTTTAATGAACGGTTCTTTTGGAATTGCAGTTGGGATGGCAACAAACATTCCTCCCCATAATTTAGCTGAGCTTTGCGATACACTTCTCTTACTTTTAAGAAAAGAAAATGCAAACTTAGATGAAATCATGGAATTTTTGAAAGGACCAGATTTTCCAACAGGAGGTATTTGCTTTTCTCAAAAAGAAATAAAAGAAGCTTATCGCACAGGTAAAGGAAAAATATTTTTGCGGGCTAAAGTGAAAATTGAAAAAGAAGGAGGGAAAAATCAAATTATAATTGAGGAAATTCCTTATGGAGTTTTGAAATCTACTTTAGTGGAAGAGATCGCTAATTTAGTGAAAGAGAAAAAAATTGAAGGAATAAGAGATATTAAAGATCTTTCAGGAAGGGAAGGCACAAAAGTGGTTATTTTTTTAAAAAAAGAAACAAATTCTCATCAAGTTTTAAACTATCTTTTTGAGAAAACCTCACTTGAGAAAACTTTTAATATCAACATGGTCGCTTTAGAGGAGGTTCAACCAAGAGTTTTTTCGCTCAAAGAACTTCTTTTGTGTTTTTTAGATTTTAGAAGAGAAATTGTCAGGAAAGCAAAAAAATTTGAACTTAAAAAAACAAAAGAAAGAATTCATATTTTAGAAGGTTTAAAAAAAGCAATTGATAATATTTCAAAAGTGATTTCTCTTATTAGACGTTCTCTTTCAAGAGAAGATGCTAAAAGAAAACTTAAAAAAGAATTTAAATTTTCTGAGATTCAAGCAGAAACAATTTTGAAAATGCCATTAGAAAAACTTCCTAGACTTGAGCGAGAAAAGATTTTAAAAGAACTAAAAGAAAAAAGAGAACTTGCTCGAAAACTTGAGGAAATACTTTCCTCAAAAAAAGGAATTGACAGGGAAATTCAAAAAGAACTTGAGGAAATTAAAGAAAAATTTGGTGACAAAAGAAGAACTTTAATTTTAAAAACACCTCCTCAAAAACTGAAAGAAATAGATCTTTTACCCAAAGAAGAAAATATTTTGGTTTTATCAAAAGGTGGTTTTGTTAAAAGACTTCCTTTAAAAGATTTTAGATTACAAAAAAAAGGAGGAATTGGGGAAAAACTTTTTCAAAAAGAGAAAGTAGAACATATTCTTTTAATTTCTTCTCATGATGAAATTTTGTTTTTTACTGATAAAGGGAAGGTTTATTCAATCAGAGCATATTTAATTCCTTTAGAGAAAAAAGAAAGTTTAGGAAAAGGGATTTTTCATTTTGTTTCCTTGGGAAAAAATGAAAAAATTACGGCTGTCTTTCCTAAAAAAGAAGGCGGTTTTCTTTTAATGATCACAAAAAAGGGTCTGGTTAAAAAAACCTCTTTTGATGAATTTAAAAAAATAAAAAGAAGTGGAATTTTGTGCATCAGTTTAGAAAAAGATGACGAACTTCTTTTTGTAAGAAGAACCTCAGGAAAAGATCTTGTGGGACTTGTTTCCTCAGATGGAAGTTTAATTATTTTTAAAGAAAAAGAGGTCAAAAAAATGGGAAGAAAGGCAAAAGGATATTTAGGAAAAAAACTTAAAAAAGATGAGGAAATTATTGGAGGTTTTGTGACAAAAAGTTTGGAGGGGTATCTTTTGACGATTACTGAAAATGGTTTTGCTAAAATGACATCCCTTTCTGATTTTAAAATTCAAAAAAGAGGAGGAAAAGGAATTGAATGTCATAAACTCTGTGCAAAGACAGGAAAGTTAAAAAAAGCATTTTTAGTAAAAGACCAAAAAGAACTTCTTTTAATGACAGAAAAAGGAAAAACTTTAAGAATGAAAATCAAAGAGATTCCTATTGTTAGAAGACAGGCTAAAGGTCAAAAACTTTTAAAATTAAAAGATTTTGATAAAATAAAAGGAGGATTAATTTTATGAGTTCCATTTTCCCGCCTGGCAGTGGAGGGTTTTTAAACCCTGAAAGAATTGTAAATTTTTTACCTGAAATTAAACAAGGAGATGTGATTGCAGATTTTGGTTGTGGTCATGGTTATTTTACGATTCCAATTGCGAAAAAAGTTGGCTCTGAAGGAAAGGTTTTCGCTTTGGATATTTTAGAAAAAGCCTTGGAAGCAACTCGTTCCAAGGCTCAACTTGAAGGAGTAGAAAATATTGAGACAGTGCGATGCAATCTTGAAAAAAATTCAACTTTGGCTGATGAAAGTGTGGATGTAGTTTTGATAGCCAATCTTTTGTTTCAAACAGAAGATGATGAGGGAGTAATAAGAGAGGCAAAAAGAGTGCTTAAAAAAGGAGGAAAAATTATTGTCATTGACTGGAAAAAAGATTCACCTTTAGGGCCAAGAGGAAAAAGAATTTCTGAGGATGATCTAAAAAATTTAATGCAAAAAGAAGGGCTAAGTTTTGTAAGAAATTTTGAAACAGATAAGTTTCATTTTGGAATGATTTTTGAAAAATGAAAAAATTTTCAAAATTTTTTTGGGGTGGTGTTTTAATTTCACCTTTTTTAATTATTTTTGCAATTACCATTCCTAATCCTACCCCTTGGAAAGATTTGGGTGAATTTATTGGTGCAATTTGTGATTTAATTTTTTATATTGGTTTGGTAATTGTTCCTTTGATGATTGTCATTAGTGGAGTGATGTTTATTTTTGCTAAAGGAGAGCCTCAAAAGATTGCTCAGGCAAGAGATATTCTTTTTTGGGCGCTAATTGGAGGTTTGATTGTTCTTTTTGCCAGAGGAATTGCAAGTATTATTGAATATTTTTTGGGTACTCCTTAAAAAATGAGAAAAAAAATCAAAATTTTTTTGTTTTTAATAATCGCTTTTTTCCTTTTACCTTTTTTTTCATTCTCTCAAAGAAGAATGCTTTGTTGCCAACTTGGAAGGAGTTTTACGGTGGATAAAGTTTATGTGTATAAGTGCGCTAAAAATAGCACGTCATGGAGCGACAAAGGTTGGAATACTTCATACACTTTTCCTGCTGGAGCGGTAGTAGTTGATTTAAGTGTAAAAGAGGATCCTGATACCTATAAATGTTATTTAGGAGATGAAGAAGTGAAAGTTCCTTCTGATAAATGTGAATATGATGAAGGAATCTACGCTACCAAAGCATGGGGAATTCTTTGTTTGATGGATACAATTTGCACGATTACTGATTATGTTTATTGGTTTGGTTTGATTTTTGCCACTATTTTTTTGTGCATTGCAGGTTATTTTTTCTTCGCAGCAGGTGGTGATCCTTATAAAATCTCTCAGGCAAAAAACTTTGTTTTATGGGCAGTAATTGGAGTAGCAATTCTTGTTCTTTCAAAAGCCATCACTTGGATGCTTCAGGGAATTTTGTTATAATATTTTTTATGAGAAAAATTTTAATTTTTTTAGGAATTGTTTTTTTTAGTTTTTTAACATTCGCAGGAGTTGTTTTCTCTCAGGCTGAAAAGCCAATGGAGTGTTGTAAACTTCAGCATGATATGAAGAGTATTGATAGTAAATGTGAATCGGGTAAAGTTGTTGCCCCTAAAACAGGTGTTGAGTGTCCTTATTCGATAGATAAAACTACCCCCAAATGGGGTCTTTGCTGCACTGTAGATGCAATTTATAGTATTGCAGACTATATTTTTTGGATCTTTTTTATTGTTGCGGTAATTGCTTTTGCAGTGGCTGGTTATTTTTTCATTATTGGAGGAGGTGATCCTAACACCCTTTCTCGAGCAAAATCAATGGTTTTTTGGGGCTCAATTGCAGTTGTAGTTGTTGTTTTATCAAAAGTTATTCCAGCAGCCGTAAAAGCAATTGTAAGTTAAAGAGAAAAAATTTTTTTAGCCTAAAATGACCAAAGGACAAAAGATTTTCCTTGGAGCTTCCCTTATCGGAGTTCTTTTAGGTATTCCTCTTTTATTATGGGCTCAGGGAACAGCAGAGTGTTGTAGACTAT
>CAZRAI010000035.1:0-5571 GCA_964598115.1 uncultured Candidatus Saccharibacteria bacterium
TCAAAAGTTATTTTTTTCATTTTTTTGATTTCCTTTTCAATGTCAGGAGAAAATTTTTGATAATCTTTTAAAATTTCAAAACACAAAGAACTTGAGTTAAGTCCACTTCCATAACTTACAAGCAAAACCTTTTTTGAAAAAAGATTTTCTTCTTTAAGTAAAGACAAAAAACACAAAATCAAAGAAGCGGTGTAAGCATTTCCAACAAAGTTTGCATATTTAAGCGAAGGGAAAACTTTTTTCTCAAAAATTTCCAAGAATTCTTTTTTTTCTTTAATTTTTTTAAGTTTCTCTTTAAGAGTTTTTTTAAGTTTTTCAAAAAAAGTTAAATTGTACTTTAGATAATCCACAATTGGTGTTTTTTTGCCATAAAATATTTTTTCTATTTTTTGAAAAAGTTTTAGCAAATATTTTTCAAAATCTTTTTTTCTTTTTTCAATTGCAAAAAGAAAGGCAAAAGCATCTTTAACAATACTTCCGTAAGGACGGTGATAACAAAATCTGTCAATGAAATTAAAAAGTCTTTTTTTGAAAGAATTTTCTTTTTTAAAATTGAGTTGAGAAAAAGATGTTCCCAAAATATATCCAAGCCAAGTAAGAGTAGGATGGAAATAAGGTTTTTTATAAAAGGGTTGAGCCCAGTCTGGAAAAAAACAAGAAAAACCTCCTGGAGCAAAAATTTTTTTAGCTACTTTTGGTTTTTTCCCAATTAAAATTGCTACCGCTCCTCCTCCTTGAGTTTCTTCTCCTTTATCTTTTCCATATTTTGAGATGTCTCCTGCTACTACAAGCACGTCTTTGTTGCTTTGTTTTGCCAAAGAAAGAGCAGTTTCAATGGCAGAAAGACTTGAAGCGCAGGCTGACATTAAGGTTACTGATTGAACATGACAAAGATTAATTTTTTCTTTTTTTTGTAAAAGCCCAATTAATCTTAAGGCTAAATTATCTCCTTTGGATTGGATACTTTCTGTTGCGACAAGTAAATATCCAACATTTTTAGGTTTAAAGTTGTATTTTAAAAAAATTTCTTTTACTGCTTTTTGCATTAAATCTTCAACTTTCTCTTCTTTTTTGGGTACTGCAAATCCTTCAATCATTAAATGCGAAAGTTTGCCTTCATTTGTTTTGCGTCCTTTACAGAACTCATTTTTGGGAAGAAAATAAGAAGGAAGGGCAGCTGATATTGCTTTTATTCCTACATCCATAAAAACTTTTATTATAATTGAAAAACTTATGAAAAAAAAGAGAAAATCCTTAAAAGATTTTTCAACCAAAGAAAGGCAAGAATTTTTAGAAAAAAAACTTAAAATTGATCTTTCCTATATTAAAAATTTTGTTTTTGATGAAAAAAAAGCAAAAAAAGCGAATATTGAAAATTTAATTGGGAAAATAGAGGTCCCTTTAGGATTAGCTGGGCCTTTAAAAATTAAAGGAGATTTTGCCAAAGGGAATTACTTTTTGCCCTTGGCTACAACTGAGGGGGCACTTGTTGCTTCTATAAATCGAGGAGCAAAAGCAATTACACTTTCAGGAGGAGCAAAAGTAAAAATTATAAAAGAAGGTACAACAAGATCTCCTTGTTTTGATTGTCAAAGTTTAGAAAATGCAATTTTAGTTTCTCGCTTTTGCCAAAAACAAAAAAAAGAAATAAAAAAAGTGGCTGAAAAAACTGATCCTTATCTTAAATTTAAGGATTTACAAGTTTTTCTTTTAGGAAAAATTTTATATTTGAGACTGATTTTTGAAACTTTTGATGCTATGGGAATGAATATGGCAACAATCGCTGCCAAAGAAGTTTCTAAATTTTTGGAAAAAAAATTTAAATTTTTAAAAGAAATTTCTTTATCTTCTAACCTTTGCACTGATAAAAAACCTTCTTTTTTGAATTTGCTTTTTGGAAGAGGGAAAAGTGTTTTAGCAGAATGCACTTTCAAAAAAAAAGTTTTAAAAGAAGTTTTAAAAGTTGGAACAAAAGAAATTTTTGATGTTTGGCTGAAAAAAAATATTTTAGGCTCAGCCCTGGCAGGATCTTTAGGGTTTAATGCCCATTTTGCAAACATTATTTCGGCTATTTTTTTGGCTACAGGGCAAGATTTGGGACATATAGTTGAAGGATCTTTAGGTTTGACTTTTGGAGAAATTCAAAAAAATGGAGACTTTTATTTTTGTATTTTTTTGCCTTGTTTAATGGTGGGAACAGTTGGCGGAGGAACTCATCTTGAAACTCAAAAAACCGCTTTGAAAATTTTGAGAGTAGCTGGAGGAAAAAAAGGAAAAAATGCGAAAAAATTTGGAGAGATTATCACAGGAGCAGTGATGGCAGGAGAAATTTCTTTGCTCGCTTCATTAGCCGAAAAAAGTTTGGCTGAAAGTCATTTAAAACTTAACCGTCTTTGATATAATTTTTTTATGGGAATTTTTAAAGCAAATGATATAAGAGGAGTTTATCCTCAAGAGATAAATGAAAAAACAGCTTATTTTATTGGAAAAGCAAGTTGTGTTTTTTTTAGAAAACTTTATAAAAAAAATCCACAAATCATTCTTGGAAATGATAATCGTGTATCTTCGCCTTATCTTAAAAGAGGGTTTAAAAAAGGATTTTTAGAAGAAGGAGGAAATATCATTGAAATTGGACTTTCAACAACTCCTTTGATGTATTTTTCAACAGTTGTTTCTCGAGCCGATGGAGGAGTGGAAATTACTGCTTCTCATAATCCCCCAAAATTTAATGGATTTAAATTGGTAAAAAGAAATGCAGAACCTATTTATGAAAAAACAGGGCTTAAGGAAATTCAAAAAATTTTCCAAAAAAAAGATTTTGAGAAAAGAAAAAAAGGAAAAATAATTAAAAAAAGTTTTCTTAAAGAGTATATAAAATTCAATTTGAATTTTTTAAGAGAAAAAACTCTTCCCTTTAGGATCGTTGTAGATACCGCAAATGCAGCAGCTTCTTTTTTAATAAAACCAATTCTTGGGAAAATTAAGGGGCTCAAAGTTTATCATCTTTTCTCAGAACTTGATGGACATTTTCCTAATCATGAGCCTGATCCTTTAAAAAAAGAAAATCTAAAAGCTTTGCGAAGGGAAGTAAAAGAAAAAAAAGCAGACTTGGGCGTAGCTTTTGATGGAGATGGAGACAGAATTATCTTTATTGATGAAAAAGCGAAGATTATTCCAGGAAATTTAATTACCGCACTTGTAGGTTTATCTTTTCTTGAAGAAAAGAAAGGAATAAAAATTCTTTATGATATTCGTTCCTCCCGTGCAGTAGAGGAAGCAATAAAAAAAGGCGGAGGAAAACCAGTTGTTTGGAAAGTAGGGCATTCTTTTATTAAAGAAAAAATGAGAAAAGAAAATATTGTTTTTGGAGGAGAACTTTCAGGGCATTACTACCTTAAAGAAAATCAATTTTGTGAAGCACCTTTTTTTGTATTGTTTAGGATTTTAGAGGAAATGAAAAGAAAAAAAAAGAAATTATCTCAACTTGTTCAACCTTTAGAAAAATTTGCTTTTTCAGGAGAGATTAATTTTAGAGTTAAAGATAGCCAAAAGATTTTAGAAAAAATAGAGAAAATTTTTGCAAAAAAAGGAAAAATATCCAAACTTGATGGAGTACGAGTTGATTTCAAGGATTGGTGGTTTCTTTTAAGAGCCTCAAAAACAGAACCTCTTTTGCGCTTAATTGTGGAAGCGAAAAACAAAAAAATTTTAAAAGAAAAAGTAAAATTTTTAAAAGAACTAATATTTTCTTGAAAAATTTAAATAAGTTGTTATTATTTTACAAAAAAGGTCAAATGAGGTTTTTGATAAGATGAAAAATTACCCTCTAATTTTAGCCGGAATTTTAATTGGAGTTTTAGGAATTTGGCTTATTTGGAATTTTTGGGAGAAATTTTTGGTTGTTTTACTTGGAGGATTGGGTCCGTTTTTAATCTTAGTAGGAGTTCTGACATTTCTTGTAGGTTGGTTTGAAGAATAAAAAAATTTAAGTAAAATTAATTGAGGTTGCTTTGAATTTCTCTAAAAGAGATTTCAAGCGACCAAAAAGGTCGCTTTTTTTATTTCAAAAAAATGAAAAAAAATTTCAAAAGGAAAATTTTCAAAGGGGAATGGACTTGTGCAGATTGTGGAAAAAAAATTACTGAACTTCCTTTTTTGCCAGATCCTAAAAGACCAGTTTATTGTAGAGAATGTCATCTCAAAAGGATGAGAAGAAAATAACTTCAACTTCTTCTCATCTTAGATTTTTGAAGTAAAATTTCAGAATGGATCTTTTTGATTTCCAAAAATCTAAGATTTCGGAAAAAATAAAAGAAAGTATTTTTTCGGTTTCTGAATATTTAAGTTTTCTGAATGATTTTTTAATTTATCAGAGAGCAAAAGTAAAAGGAGAAATTGGTAAGGTAGATGAAAGAAGAAAATGGGTATATTTCACTCTAAAGGACAAGGATGGAGCAACAATGAATTGTTTAATTTTCAAAGATATTCTTACAAAAAAAGGTTTTTCTTTAAAAGAAGGTCAAGAGGCTGAGGTCTTTGGATTTCCTGAAATTTACAAGCCTCAAGGAAAATTGACTTTCCGAGTGGATGATATTTTACTTAAAGGAGAAGGAATTTTAAAAGAAAGTTTCTTGCGCCTTAAACAAAAGCTCAAAAAAGAAGGTCTTTTTGATAAAAAAAGAAAAATTAAAAAATTTTGTCAAAAAATTGGTCTTTTAACCTCAAGTTATGGAGAAGCAAAAAAAGATTTTCTTTCTCATTTGGGAAATTTTGGTTTTGAGATATATTTTTTTGATATTCATGTAGAAGGTGAGCAGGCTCCAAAAGAAATTATTCAAGGAATTGAATTTTTTAATAAATTTTTTTCTTTTTTAGATGTGATTGTAATCACAAGAGGTGGAGGATCGTTTGAGAGCCTTCAGCCATTTAATCAAGAAGACGTAGCAAGAGCTGTTTTTGCTTCAAAAATTCCTATAATTTCCGCCATTGGACACGAAAGAGATGAAACTCTGGTAGATTTGGTGGCAGATTTTAAAGCTTCTACTCCTACTCATGCAGGAAAACTTTTATCTGAACCCTGGCATGAAATGAAAAGAAGAATTAAAGAAATTGAAAGTAATTTTTTTTATTTTTTTGAGAAAGAACTAAAAAGAAAAAGAAATGAAATAAAAGAAATTTTTGGAGGAATGAAAAAAGAAATAGAAAAAGTTCTTTCTCAAAAAAAAGAGAAAATTTCAATGATAAAATTTCAATTGCACTCATTTTTTAAAAGAATTTTTGAGAAATATTCATTTTTAAAAAAAGAATTTTTTATGAGAATAGATTTTTGGAAAAAAACACTCGACGAGAAAATTAAAAAAGAAAAAGAGAAACTTCTGTCCTCCTCGCCTTATTTAAGACTTAAACAGGGATGGGCGGTTGTTTTTGATAAAAAAGGCAAAATTATAAAAGATCCTTCTTTTTTAAAAAAAGATGACGAAATTGAAATTAAAGTTTTAAAAGGTAAAATTCTTTCATTGGTAAAAGAGGTTTTTAAGAAAGATTAATTATGGAAGATTTTGATTTTGAAAA
>CAZRAI010000036.1:0-5478 GCA_964598115.1 uncultured Candidatus Saccharibacteria bacterium
TTTCACCTCTGGATTTCCAAGCCTTTGTTTTGTCTGTCCTTCAAATTCTGGTTCAGGAATTCTGACTGAAATAATAGCGGTCAAACCCTCTCTTACATCTTCTCCTTCTATTTTTTCATTTTTAATTATTTTTTGCTCTCTTGCCCATTTTTGAATTGCCTTTGTCAAACCTCGTTTAAAACCAGAAAGATGCGTCCCTCCTTCTTTTGTAGCCACATTGTTGGCAAAACTTAAAATTTCTTCCTCCACATCTTCAGTCCAACAAAGAGCACTTTCTATTTCTACATTTTGAACCTCTTTTTTGAAATAAAAAATTTCTTCTTGAATTGGTCTTTCTCCTTCTAAAAGATATCTTAAAAAAGATTTTACACCTCCTTCAAAAAAGAAAGCATATTTTCTTTCAGGTTTTTCTCTTTTATCAATAATTTTTATTAAAAGGGAGGGCACAAGGTAGGCTTGTTCTCTCAGGTGAGAAACAATTTTTTTGAAACTAAATTTTTGTTTTTTAAAAATTAAAGGATCTGGTTTAAAAATAATTGTGCTTCCAACTCTTTCTGAGTTGCCTACTTCTTTAACCGGGGTAGTTGGTTTTCCTCGTTTATATTCCTGGAAATATTTTTTTCCATTTCTTTCTACCTCAACTCTCATCCATTCGGAGAGAGCGTTGACTACTGAAATTCCTACTCCATGCAATCCTCCAGAAACCCGATAAACTTTTCCTCCAAATTTTGCTCCAGAATGTAAATAAGTCATTACTGTTTCTAAAGCGGATTTTTTTGTTTGAGGATGGATTTCTATTGGTATTCCACGTCCATTGTCCTGAACTTTAATTTTGTCTTCTGATAAAATTTCCACTAAAATCTCAGAGCAAAATCCAGCAATTGCCTCATCAATAGCATTATCAACACACTCCCAAACAAGATGATGAAATCCTTCAGTTCCGGTTGAACCAATATACATCCCTGGCCTTTTTCTTACAGGTTCAAGCCCTTCTAAAACAAAAATATCCTCAGCTTTGTAATCCGAAGACGGTTTTTTCATAAAAAATTAAAAAGCCCTCAGAAATTTTAATTTTAGCAAAATTATTCTTTTTTTTCCAGAAAATCTTTCATCTCAAGTTTTTCTTTAAAAGATAAATATTTTTGCAAAAGCCTTTCCTGAGATTTTCTTGCTTTTTCAAGATGAGAGCTAAGCAAAGAAATCTCGTCAATTAAACTTTGATTTTCTTTTTTTAGAATCTCTAAAATCTCTAAAATTTTTTTGGCTTCTTTCTCAACTCTTGCTCCCTGCAAAGAAAGAAAAATGATTTTTAAAAAATAATAAAATGTCCTTGGAGAAACAAAAAAAACTTTTTTTTCGGCTGCAAAGTTAAATATTTCTTCGTTCTCAAATAAAATTTCATAAAAAATTTTTTCATTTGGGATATAAAGAACCGCGAAATTAACTGTTCCTTGATGAGGTAAAATATATTTTTGAGAAATTTCTTCAATATATTTTTTCAAAACTTTTTGAAATTCTTTTTTTCTTTTCTCTCTCTCTTCTTGAGAAGCATTTTTACATTTCAAAAAAGAATTTAAAGGAAATTTTGAATCAATAGGAATAATACCCTCTTTTGTTTTTATGACTGCATCAACAATCCTTCCAGGAGAAATTTCGGCTTGAATTTTAAAAAAATCTTTTGGCAAGACTGCTTCAATTTGCTCTTTTAAAGCTAACTCGCCAAGATTGCCTTTAATTTTTGGAGCAGACATTGCTTCTTTAATATCCTTAATGCTTCTTGCCACCTCTTTTATCGAAGAAAGTTCTTTTGCAAGTTCAACAAAAAAAGAGTCCTTTCCATCGATTTTTCTTTTAAGGGTTTCAATATCCTCTTTTACATACAAAAAAAGATCTTTTTTTTCAATTTTTTCAATTCTTTTTTGAAAGTAAAAAAAGAAAAGCAAAAAACAAATCAGAAAGACAAAAATGAGAAAAATTTCACCTGTCATTAATAAGTTAAAACTTTTTCTCTCCTTGGCACTTTCTTCTTTTTGGAAAATTTTTCAAAAACAAGTTTTCCTTCTTTCTCATCAACTAAAATTTCATCTCCTTCTTTAACCTTTCCCTGGACGATCATCAAGGAGAGAGGATTTAACAAAAGATTTTGCAAAACTCTTTTTAAAGGTCGTGCTCCAAAGTTTGAATCATAACCTTTTTTGGCAAGATGTTTTTTTGCTTTGTCAGTTAAAGAAATAAAAATTCTTCTTTCTTCAAGTCTTTTTTTAATTTTCTCAAACTGAATTTCAAGAATCTTTTCCATTTCTTTTTGCCCCAAGGGTTTGAAAATAATAATTTCATCAATCCGGTTTAAAAACTCTGGTCTGAAATAGTCTTTAAGTCTTTCTTCTATTTTTTCTTTTAAAGAAACTTCCCTTTTTTCTCCAAAGCCAATTTTTGATCGTTCAATTTCCTCTGAGCCGATGTTGGAAGTCATTATAATAATTGTGTTTTTAAAGTTCGCCAACCTTCCTTTTGCATCTCGAAGATGTCCTTCATCAAAAACTTGAAGCAGAATATTAAAAACTTCAGGATGGGCTTTTTCTATCTCATCAAGCAAAATCACAGAGTAAGGTCTTCTTCTAACCTTTTCAGTTAAATATCCTCCTTCCTCATATCCAACATAACCAGGAGGAGCACCAATGAGTTTTGAAACAGAGTGTTTTTCCATATATTCTGACATATCAAAGCGTAAAAGAGCTTTTTCATCATCAAATAAAACTTCAGCCAAAGCTTTAGCAAGTTCAGTTTTCCCCACCCCTGTTGGACCCAAAAACAAAAACACTCCCCAAGGTTTTGTTTCCTCTGAAAGTCCGGCACGGGAACATCTAATTGCATTTGCCACTGCTTTAACTGCTTCTTCTTGATTAACCACTCTTTTGTGAATTTCTTTTTCAAGACGTAAAAGTTTTTGTGCTTCACTTTCAATTAATCTCTCCACTGGAATTCCTGTCCAAGAAGAAACAATCTTGGCAATATCCTCCTCAGTAACTTCTCTTTTAAGAAGTCTTTCTTTTTTTTGAATTTTTTGAAGTTTTGTTTCAATTTCTTTGAGTTCTTTTTGAGTCTGAGGTAATCTCCAGTAGCGCCACTCGGCGACTTTTTGAAAATCACCTATTTTCTCATAGTTTTGAGCCTCCTCTTTTAATTTCTCAATTTGTTTTTTTAAAGATTTAATCCTTTCAATTACTTTTTTCTCTTCTTTCCATTTTTTTTCAATTTCTCCTTTTTCTTTTTGAAGTTTTGAAAGTTTTTTTTCAATTTCTTTTATTCTTTTTTTCTCACCTTTTTCTTTTTTAAGGGCTTCAAGTTCAATTTGATGTCTTAAAATTTCTTTTTTTATTTTCTCTAACATTTCTGGCTCAGACTCCACTTCTAATCTTAAAGCTGAAGCTGCTTCATCAATTAAATCAATTGCTTTATCAGGTAAAAATCTATCTGTAATATACCGAGCAGAAAGTTTTGCTGCTGCCACAAGAGCAGAATCTTTTATTTTCACTCCATGATGCATTTCATATTTTCCTTTTATTCCTCGCAAAATAGCAATCGTATCTTCAATTGATGGTTCATGAACATAAATTGGCTGAAATCTTCTCTCAAAAGCAGGATCTTTTTCAATGTATCTTTGATATTCTCTAAGAGTAGTTGCTCCGATTGCGCGAAGTTCTCCTCGAGCCAAAGCAGGTTTTAAAAGATTAGAAGCATCAACCGCTCCTTCGGCTGCTCCTGCTCCAATTAAAGTATGGACTTCATCAATAAAAATGATATATTTTCCTTTTGATTTTTTAATCTCACGCAAAAGAGCTTTGAGTCTATCCTCAAACTCTCCTCTGTATTTTGTGCCCGCAAGCAAAGCACCCATATCTAAAGAAATAATTTCTTTATCTCTTAAACTTTCAGGAACATCTCCTGAAACAATCCTTTGAACCAATCCTTCAACAATGGCTGTTTTCCCTACTCCTGCTTCTCCTACAAGAATAGGGTTGTTTTTTGTTCTACGAGAAATAATTTGAATAATTCTTCTGATTTCATTTTCTCTTCCAATTACTGGATCAAGTTTCTTTTCGCGTGCTTCTTGAGTGAGATTACGAGTATATTTTTCAATTACATTGTATTTTGATTCTGGATGTTGATCAGTCACTCTCTCTCCACCACGAATTTCATTAATCACCCGCAAAACCGCCCAATAATCTATATCTCTTAAAACTTCTCTTGCACGGGAAAAAGTCTGCAAAATTCCTAAAAACAAATGCTCACAAGAAACATACTCATCCTGCATTCTTTGAGCCTCTTTTCTTGCCTCATCCATTACCCTGGCAAAATCTTGAGTGAAATAAACCTGAGGAGTAAGAGAAAAAACTTTTGGTAATGAAGATAAAATATTTTTAACTCTTTCTTTAATTATCTCAGGGTTTTTTCCAAGTTTTTTTAAAATCTGACAAACCATCCCTTCTCTATCTTCAAGCAGGGCTGCTAAAAGATGTAAAGCATCGATTTGCTGATGCCTCAAAGAAGCAGCAATTTCTTGGGCCCTTTGAAGGGCTTGTTGCGCCTTAAATGTAAAATTTTGATCCATAAAATTTATTTTAAAAAAATTTTTTAAATAAAAAATAGTCTCTTTTTATCTTTAGCGCCATCAAATAACAGCCCTAAGGATAAAAAGAGAAATTGAAAAAAAGAAAAAAGTAAAAAGTTTTTAGTTTTTGATCACTTACTTTTTAAAAACTACTTTCACTCTCTTGTCAGCAAGTTGACTTAACTTGTAATCAGGGTCTACAACTTCAACTCCATTATCATCACTCACCCGAATTTGAATCTTGCCTTCCGCCGACACATCAATTTTTGTCCCATCTTCAAGCTCAATCACTATCTCACCTGATCCAAGCAGTCTATGTTTTTTTAAAACACTTTTTATCTTCTCTTCAAATTCTCGCTCTTCCTGTTCCTCTTTTTCTTTTTCTTCCAAGACGTCTTCGAGACTTCTGATCAAAGGTGAGCGTTCTACCTTCTGTTTCATGTCTTTCTCCCACGGCACTATTACTTCTGGTTCTTCAGGTTCTCCTGTTATTTCTGATTCCTTAGGTTGTGGAATTATTCTTTCAATTCCCATCTTTTTCACCTCCTTTCTTTTTATACAAAAAAATTCAGAAAAAGTCAAGACTTATTTAAAATGCCACTATATTTCTCTAAAATAAAATTCAATGAAAAAGAAAATTGCAATCACAGGTGCAAAAGGGGTTGTTGGAAAAGTTCTAACTCAAAATTTAAAAAAAGACTACGAGATTTTAGCCCTAGATTTACCAGAATATGATGTGAGAGATTTTAAACTTTTACTAAAAGTTTTAAAAGGGTGTTTTGGCATCATCCATCTTGCTTGGAGACATAACGATTACAAAGAAGGAAAACTTCTACCAGATAATTTTTTAATGACAATTAATATCT
>CAZRAI010000037.1:0-2199 GCA_964598115.1 uncultured Candidatus Saccharibacteria bacterium
AAAAGGTTATTGATTTAATTTTTGATAGAAATTCATTTTTAGAAGTTCATCAAAATTTTGCTCAAAATGTGGTCGTTGGTTTTGCAAGACTTAGAGGAGAAGTGGTGGGAATAGTGGCGACTCAGCCAAAAATTATGGCAGGTTGTCTTGATATTAACTCCTCTTGTAAAATTGCTCGGTTTGTAAGGTTTTGTGATGGATTTAATATTCCTCTTATAAATTTAGTTGACACCCCTGGATATCTTCCCGGAGTGAAACAAGAACATGAGGGAATTATTAGACACGGAGCAAAAGTTCTTTTTGCTTATGCCGAAGCAACAGTACCAAAAATTTCTTTGATTGTGAGAAAAGCCTTTGGAGGAGCCTATATTGCTTTGTGTTCTAAACTTTTAGGATACGATAAAGTTCTTGCTTGGCCCTCAGCTCAAATCGCGGTTATGGGCAAAAAAGAAGCTGTCGCAGTGCTTTTTAAAAAAGAAATATCCTCTCTTGAAGGAAAAGAAAAAAAAGAATTTATTGAAAAAAAAGAAAAAGAATATCAAGAATATTTTTTAAATCCTTGGCGAGCAGCAGAGGCTGGAAAAATAGATCAAGTAATTGATCCTTTAAAAACAAGAGAGATTTTATCAAAATTAATTTTTTTACTTAAAAGAAAAAAAGAAGGAAAAGTTCCTAAAAAGCACGGAAATATTTCTCTTTAATCAATGAGAAAAAAAGCAAGAATTTTTGGAAAAATTCTTTTTTTGGGTGTTTTAATTTTGGGATTTCTTTTTTTGTTTTTTGTTTTCAAAAAAGAAGGGAAAACTTTCATTTTAAAAGGAAAAAAAATAAGTTTTTTAAAACCTCAAAAAAAAGAAAAAGATTTTTTATTAAAAAAGAGAGGTTTTATGGTTGTTTTAAGTCTTCTGCGCGAAACCTTTCCTTTATCAGGAATTTCTTTTGCTGATGTTTTAATTGAAGCACCTGTAGCCAATCCTGGAGGAGTGACAAGAATTTTGGCAATTTTTTTTGAAAAAAGACCTGAAGAAGTAGGTTCAGTGCGTTCAGTAAGACCTTATATGGTGGATTTAGCTAAAGGATATGATGTAATCCTTGTTTCTTGGGGTGGTTGTGATGCTGGAGCTAAAAGAATTTCAAAGTTAAATGTAGATTGGTTCACCCCAATTGTTAAGCCAAAAGCAAACTCTGCTTTTTTCAGAAAAAGAAATATTCCTCGTCCTCATAATGGTTTTATTTCACTTAAAATAGCAGAAAACATTGCCAAAAAACTTGCTTTGCAAAGAGAACCAAAATTTAAAGGTTTTCTTTTTAAAGAAAAAACTCATCCTTTAGATACGACCCAGGAAATTAAAATTAAAAATTTTTATGAGACAAAATTTGTTTATGATAAAACCACCGGAGATTATTTAATGTATTGGCAAAAAAAGGAAATGGTTGATAAACTTACATCAAAACAAGTGAGAGTGAAAAATGTTATTTTAATGAAAACAAAAATTGGTGTTTTACTTCCAGGAGTGGCAGATATTAAAGTAGAAGGAAAAGGAGAAGCGAAAATTTATATGGAAGGAAAAGAAATTGATGGTTTTTGGAAAAAAGAAAGTCCTTCATCACCCCTGAAGTTTTACCAAAAAGATGGCAAAGAAATTAAATTTGTTCCTGGAAAAATTTATATTGGCATTGTTTCAAAATTTTAAATTTTATGAGAATTTATGATCTTTTAATCATTGGCGGAGGAAGAGTAGGGCTTTTTTTAGGAAAAGAGTTTGCTAAAAAAGGAAAAAAAGTTTTGATTTTAGAGCAAAAAAAAGAAGCTGAGATTAAAAAAAAGCCATGTTCTTCGATTTTTTCAAAGAATATCTTTTTGTTTTTTGAAAAAGAAAAACTAAAAAAAGAAGGAGTTTTTAAAAAAGAGTTTAAAAAAATTAGAGTTCATGCTGGAAAAAGTTTTTTTGATTTTGAAAGAGAGTTTTTTTTACTTAATAAAGAAAAATTTATTGAGTTTTTACTAAAAGAAGCGAAAAGAGAAGAAGTTGAAATTCTTTTTGAAAAAAAAGTTGAGCAAATAAAAGAAAGAAAAAATTTTTGTGAAGTTTTACTTGATGGAGAAAGCTTTTTGGCAAAAATCGTTGCTGATTGCACAGGAGGTTTTTCTTTTTTTGGGAAAAAACTTAACCCAAATCAAAAATTACTTTATTTAAT